>SLLY01000073.1 GCA_007133845.1 Candidatus Woesearchaeota archaeon | reverse complement strand
TTTTAAGTTTGGTTTTTCCGCCAGAAGGTTCTGCAAGCAACTTTCCACAAACAAGGCATTTTATTTTGGATGCAGATTTTCCGAATATTATTTGTTCGTTTTTACATTTCTGACATTTAATTTTCACAAACTTACTTCTAGGTTTTGGAACTTCCATTATTTTTTCACCAACTGAAATTTTTTAACTCTAAATCCTTTTTTTCTAACATTCATTTTTCCACACTCATTACATTGATAACGAAGATCTAATTTTTTTGTTAATTTGACTCCCCATTTCTTTGATTTTTCTGGTTTGGGGCGCGGAAATCCGCCATAACCTTTTTTCTTAGATTCGAATCTTCTAGCTCCTTTTGTGAGAGCTCCTCTTTTTTTACCGGATTTTACTTGTACAACTTTTTGTTTAGTCTTTTTATTACACTTTGGACAATATCTACTTATCTCTTTAGGCATTTCCATTATTCATCACTTATTTCAATAGCTTTCCCACCCTTTATTAATATTTCCCCAATGGTTTTTTCTATGTGTATAGTCTCTCCATTTTCAAATGGTCCGTATTTTTTGCCATCTTTCCAAACAAATTCGGGAATCTGCTCTTTAACTTTTAATTGATATTTATTATTAGACTTTTCGGATTCTTCATGAACTCCCTCTTTTTCTTCATTGGTTTCTTCCCTTTTTTCACTTTTTTCTTCTTTTTCTTCATTCGTTTCTTTTTTTTCTTCTGATGAATTAGAATTAAAGTTTGACATAAAATTATTTGTGTATTCTTTAACAATTTCAATTGTTTTATTATAGAGTTCTTCTTCTTCAGGCAACATATTTTCTATGTTATGAACTCTTGCACTTGTATTATTAAGTGCTTGATTAACTATTTTTCTTCTCCGTCTCTCACATATGTCTTTTATTATTTTGTTTATGTTGATAAGTTCATGTTTATTTTTTTCAAGGGCTTGCTCTGAAAAAACATTATCTTTGTTTTTATTTTCTTTTATCATATTTTTTTTTGTTTCTATGTACTTAATCACTTTTTTAAAAAAAGATTCTTCTATTTCTTGAAGTGATTTTTCATCTCTCTCAAGAGATTGTACTCTTCTCAATTCTTCATATGATATTATGTCATTTGACATTTTTTTTCACCTTTTTGCGTTTCATCTTAAAAAAAGGATATACAACAGGGTTTTTTATTTTTTTACATATATCGTCTGGATTACAAATACCTATATCCGAATAATAATTATTATTTTTACAGCTTGGAGGTAAATATGAATCTTTCTTTTTATGCCAATTAAGCTGTGAATTAACATAACTTTCACGAAGGGGATTCGTATTTTGATTGTTCCATTCTTCTACTTCATTAACAAGCGAATCATGGTCCCAGCCAACACTTCTTAAAAAATTTATAAGTATAAAAAGTGACCTCTTTCTTCCATCTTCTAAACCTTTATATATATTTTTAATGCAGGGTGGAAAAAATATTTTATCTACTGCATTTTGAGGTATTTCATATTTTTTTCCTAATTTTTTTATCTCTTTCTCTGCTTCTTGAGAAACATTCCAATCAAAAGCTTGTATGAATAATTGCTTAGCTTCATTTTTTTTAAAATTTTCTAAAAACCCTAATGAAACATTTACATTTTGATATTCCGCAAATTCTTTTTTAAATGATAAAATGTCTTCTTTTTTTATTGGTATGGAAACAAGCCATGTTTTTTCATTAAAAGTATATGGCATTCTTATAAGGTGTCTTGTAGATATGGCAATGGTATCAATTTCAATAACACTGTAGGGATTAAATCTCCCGTCTTTTGTTAATTCATCAAATTTTTTTTCCGTTCTTTTTTTTATTGTATTTATATCTTCAAAATTTAATATATCTTCAGCTAGTTGAGATTTTATCATTTCTCTTAAATATTCAGCAATTATTTTAGCGCCATCTGGAAAAAGTAATCTAGTTTCTTTATTATTTATTTCATTAGGAAATGATTCAAAGGGAATTCCAATATGAAATCCCGTTCCCCCACTAAATTTAATTGAATAATTTTTTATTCCATGAAATTCTATAGCTTGACATAGAATATTAGCACATATTTTTGAGTAATCGAGATAATCACAATCAATATCTAGGATTAAATCCCATCCACTTCTTAATTCATCCATTTCACTTTTTTTAATGTCTCTACTTAAAAGCATTGGATTTTTCCATCTCTCCATAGAAGCATGAAAGGATGTCGCACCCATTCTAGCAAGTTCTAATATATCATTTTCGTAAATAATAGACTCTGGTCTGGGGCCCACTTTATCGTTGTACCTTGTAACTATTTCTCTGCCTCTTGCAAAAGAAATTATTTTGGATTTTACATTATCTTTCGAATAAAATCGAATTATATCTGAGAGATGCATTGTAAAAAACAAAAGCAATAAACTTTTAATAGTTTTACTACTCTTAAAATTTAGATAAATATGATTTTGGAATCTATAATTTTGGTTTTAGGAATTGCGGCTATTGTATCCTCTACAAATTTCATATCTAAATCTCTATCTAACATAACTCAAAATTTGGGAATATCTGAGTACTTATCGAGTACCGTTATATTGTCATTTGTAATAACATTACCTATTTTATTATTAGTTTTATTTTCAAATTTTTTTAATATTTCGTCATTTGGGATAAATATATTAATTGGTTTTTCAATAGCAATAAGCACAATTGTAATGGGTTTTTTTCTATTTAATAATGAGGTAACTATTGATTATGAAGGAAATAGAAATATAACTTTTATGTGGGCTTCAACGATATTACTTTTTGTGGTTCTTTTTAATAATATGATAGATAGAGTAGATGGTATGTTTCTCTTATCTTTA
>SLLY01000027.1 GCA_007133845.1 Candidatus Woesearchaeota archaeon | reverse complement strand
TTCCATTTCTGGTTGTCTTGCGATTCCTTCGAACAGTTCGCCCATTGCAATCATTCTTTCTTTTTCTGCTTCTGGACATAATACATAGTTTTCATTGAATAATCCAATTGTGTCTTCTGCTGAGTTTCTTAATGCTGTTTCTGCTTCGGGTTGTCTTGTGATTCCATCTATTAAACCACCTATTGCAATCATTCTTCCTGCTTGTGCTTCGCATGATAAATTATCTTGGTGATATGGGAAATCTCCTGCGAAATCTTCTGTTGCGTTTCTTAGCATTGTTTCTGCTTCAGGTCGTCTTGCGATTCCTTCGAACAGTCTGCTCATTGCAGCCATTCTTTCTTTTTCTGCTTCGGAACACAATAAGTTTTGAATTGGTTCAAAACCTTTTCCCTCATTCCATTCAATGGTTTCACTACAATCTATATCATTTGTTAATATGTAATAAGCAGATAAATCATTGCTAATCTCTTGAAGCTGTTCGCATGTGGATATGGGTATTACTCCCGGCATATCTCTAAAGTATAAACCTTTTATCGCTACATCTCGTGCATCAAAGTTTATAGTTGTTTTTATGGTTTCATTTCCAATTATTATATTTTCTGCAGATGTTGTTGAATCTTCAGAATAAAAATCCCAATTGACATTACTTATTGATTCTATATTTTTAATTATTGCATTTGAAACATTTTTAAAATATAGTCCTCTGTTAAAATTTCTGATTATTTTATTTTGAAGTGTTAAATTATTTACATTTTCTGCAACAATTCCATGATAAAAAGAATCCGTTCCTGTTATTGTCAAATTGTATCCTTCAATAAGTATATCGTTTTTGTAGATTCTTATGCAATCTCTATTTATATCTAAGTTAAGATTTCTTCTTATGTTATATATTTCGGGTGTGGTTTCTAGAATAATCCTTGTAATTATATCTGCACCACACAAATATATTCCAAACTCTCCATTTTCTTCTTTTATTGGTTCTTCTTCATCACCGAATACTGCAAATATAGAAAATTCGGTTAAATTTCCAGAATAAACATATTTTTCTTCTATGTTTATTCCCGAATCTGGAAGCGGTTCCCAATTGCTAAAGTCTTCTAGTAGCATTGTGTCTATTCCATTACCTACTTCACCAGTATATCTCCAAATCTTAAGTGAATTTTCTTCTATTCTATTAATCTCTTCATCTGTATAACTCACATTAAATTCTATCCACAAACCATCTAAATCTTCGTGTTTTTTTATTTCTAAAAAATGCCCCAGATTCATTTTACCTTCTTCTATTTCTGGTTGTTCTTCTGAATATTTTAGAGATATTCCTACGGGAGCTTCAAAAGAAATTGATGTAGTTTTTTCTGATGTTCCTAATGTAAGATTATTAATTTCTATAGGTAATTGTTCATCCTCTTCTAATACCATAATATCTGTCCACATGCTTTGTGAGTAGAAATCTTTTCTTGCATTATTCATTACGATATTTCCAAAAATAAAATTATAATTAGAAACACTCGTAATCCCAATTCCAAAATGATTGTTTAAAATAATATTGAATATTATGTCATTGTGAGAAGAGCCATGGATTCTAATTCCATCATTTCCGTTATTCATAATTATATTTCCAGATATAGTGTTATGGTTTGAGGGTATTGCATCTTCCGTTAAAATTTCGATTACACCAGATATTAAAATAGGTGGATGCATTGAAATAGTAATTCCGTAGCCATTTTCTACTACATTGTTTCCAGAAACGGTGTTACTTAATGAACCATTAAAAATGCTTATTCCACCCATTGTGCCTGAAACAATATTATTATTTATTGTATTATATGAAGATATGTCTGTAGCAACAATTCCTCCGATACCACCTGAAACAATATTATTATTTATTGTATTATTTGAAGAACTGACAAGTCCTATTCCTCCAACTTCTTTGTTAGAAATTTCATTACTGTTTATTGTATTAAAAGATGAATCAAAAAGCGCCACACCACCCATATTGTGTAAAAATTCATTGTTGCGTATTTCATTGTTTGAAGAATTTGTTAAAAGTACAGAAGAGGGATGTATTTGTATAAGTTCTCTCCCTAATATTTCTATATCATTTAATGATTCAAAATCTTCTAGAAGATGAAGATCATAATTATTTGCATAATTATATTTTATTTCGTTGTTGTCGGAGTAATTCAATGCAATTCCAAACATGTTGTTTGAAACATTGTTGTAAATTATTTCATTATGATTGGAATTTTGAAGTATGATACCAAAATCATAACCAAGTATTGTTGTGTTTTGAACTTGCACATTTTCTGAGTTTTCTATATATACACCTAAAATTGGTACAAATTTATCCCATTCAATTTCAAATGCTGAAGCTGGTTCGCGTTCAATTGAAAATCCATTTCCATCAAGGATTACACCCTCTGAAAAAATACCTATACAATATGGCAATTCTCCATAGGTTCCACTTATGTCTCCTTCTAAAATATATAATCCTGGTTCTGTTATATTCATACATTCGCTAACATCGTTTTGGACATAAATAAAATATCCATTAAATTGTGTTATACCAAAAGCTATCATCGCTAATACAACAATAATTGCAAGTCCTAGTAAAATTTTCCCATTAAAAGTTTTAGTTTTCATAATTATTCTAATTACATAATGGTATATAAGCGTTTCAATAAGAAAGTCCCTTCATAACCCATTGGTACTTGCTGTTAATTAAATCTACTATAGATTCTGGTGTCACAATACCTTCTTCAGTTATGTAAGCATTAATGAGTTCTCTTGGTGTGTAATCAAATGCAGGGTTTAAAATTTTAAGTTTTTTTGGAGGTTTTTCCCACACTTCTTTTGTATCTCTCATTTCAATTTCTTCAATTTTTCCATAAATTGTTTCTG
>SLLY01000044.1 GCA_007133845.1 Candidatus Woesearchaeota archaeon | reverse complement strand
TTATTAATTATTTTAAAGTAGTGAATATTAGTAAAGTTTATAAATAATTGTTTTTTAAGAATATATACATACTATTTGAAATAAATAAGAGGTGTTAAAAAATGGTTAATGAAGAAAATAAATCGGGTATTTCCAAAGTTAAGAAATTTGTTAGTGAGACAAAATCAAATTTTATAGATAAATTTTTAGATCAAAGTGATGATGAGATATACGAAAATGAGGAAACTTATGAAACGATGATAAAAGATGCAATAGATTATACTCAAAACTATAAATCTGCTATGGAAGATCCTGTAGATTTTACAAAAGAGCTTATGAGATGTAATTCTTGTGGTACTAACAAACCCAATAATGGTATAGATGCATGTCCTAATTGTGGAGAAGATATGTCACAAGTTTCTTGGAAAGAAGTACGATTAGGTAAATATATTGCAGATGGAGATTTTGAAATTGATGAAAACTATGTTGAAGAAAATGGAAATTTAAATGTAGATTTCACGGCAGATTTAACAGGAGAAGAGGATGAAGACGAAGAAATTGAAGACTACTTAACAGACGATGAGGACTATCTAACAGAAGATGAAGATGATTACTTAACAGAAGACGATGAAGATTACTTAACAGGAGACGAGGACTATCTAACAGAAGATGAAGATGATTATTTAATAGAAGACGATGAAGACTATCTAACAGAAGATGAAGATGATTACTTAACAGAAGACGATGAAGATTACTTAACAGGAGACGAGGACTATCTAACAGAAGATGAAGAAGATATTGAAGACTACTTAACAGAAGATGAGGACTACTTAACAGACGATGAAGATGATTACTTAATAGAAGACGATTTGGAATATTTAACAGGAGAAGATGAAGAACCAATAGATGTAGAATTTGAAGAAAATTCCGCAGAAGAAAATGAAGCTTACTCCGGCAACGAAACTGTAGAATTGGGAGAATCATATGAACAAGTAAATCCAGACATAAATGAATCTCTTTACAATAAAATAGAAGAGCGATTAGATAATTTAGAAGCTAAAATAAACAAATACACTTCAAAGGTTGAAAAAGAACAAAAAGAGAAATTAAAAGAATTAGACCAATTCATGTATGTAAAATTATTAGAAAGAATAGATGAGCTTGAAGAAAAAATTAAAACATATGAATCAGGAGACCTGGGAACACAAAAAACAAGAGACACCTTAGAAACTTCAGAATTAGAAAATATAGCTAACTCTAGAGTTCCAAATACAAAGAGAACTTCAAGAAAAAAAATAAAAACAGACATGGATAAAATTTTAGGAAGAGTAGGAAATGGAAAAGTTTTATACGGAGTTAAACTTGGAAAAAGAAATACAGAATTAGACTATATAGATGCTTGTGAAGAAATTAATGAAATAGAAGATTTCAACAAACCTCTACAAGTTTCATTAGTAGAAGCAGTTAAAGATTCATATTCAGAAATAACTGGAGAATTTGGAGATGGAAGAGATAGAGTAATAACTCTTGAAAAAGGAAGCATAGGTTCTTATGCACATGTAAATGACAAAGGAAGAAAAGCAGACTATGATTCATCATATTCTATAAAAATACATACATTCAACAAAGATGGAAATCTTCTGTTTACTGAACAATTAACGGATGGTTTGATTGTTGTCGATAAATACAAAGGACTCAAAAAATTTAGAAAACCAAAAATAACTAATTTCGATGCAAATGAAGAATTATTGAAAGATAAAGGAATTTTAAAAAGGAGAGGTTTACTTTCATCAATTAAAGATTGGTTCAGTAGTTACGTTCCATTGGTTTACAGTAGAGTGTAGCTATTTACCTAAAACCCGCAACCTTTTTAACTAAATATCAACTTAAAAATAATGATGAGATATGGATGATATGACCCCTACATCAATAATAGGACAAATAACAGATTGGTGGATATATTTTTTAGAATATGTAACGGGAAAAAGAATAGACAACCCTTTTTTGATAACTGTAGCATTCTTTTTAATTGCTGTTTTAGTTAGTGTAGTTTTCTATAAAGCTACTGAAAAAATTTTTGGTTCTGGAAAAGATGATGATTATTTAGACACTGGAGACAAAAAAGGACAGGAAAAATTAAGAAAGGGTGTCTCAATACTAATGGGTTTTGCAACCGCTTTTTACTTACTATATTCAGGATATTTAGAAGTAATAATTAGTGCTATGTGGTTTATCGCACTAATAGGTGTTTTGGTATTCTTGTACATGGTATATGTTGTTTTTAAAGGAATTTTATCGAAAGGAAGAAAAATGAGTTCCAAATTTGGAAAAGAATTGCAAAAAGCAGGAGAAATTTCGAGAGATTATAAAATTAAAAAAAGAAAACATAAATTAGATACTTCAAAACAAAAAGGAGAATTATCACGAGAGAAGTATAAAGCATACAATATTTATCCATTACAAAAACAATTGAATGAAACTATCAAAGCATATAATAGACATGTTAATGACTATAAAGGATTTAGAGATAAGTATAAAAATTCAAATAATAAAAAAGATCAAAAAACATATGCTAAAGCCATGAAAAAATCAAAAAAATTGGCAAGAAAATATCAAAAGAAAATGAATAAATTGAAGAAAACATTATCTAAAAAAAGTGTAAAGAGATAAATGAAAAATGGTTAAATTTTTAGAAAAAAATATAAAAATTTTGGAAAAGGAAAAAGAAGATTTAAATACAAGGTACAATCAATTCATTGGAGAAGCAAAAAAATTTGGAACAAAAGCAAAGCAAAAAAACATTACCAAAAAACAAAAAATTCAATATCTTAAATTGAAAAAAGAATATGCCACAAAAGCAAAAAACCTTTATCCAAAAATGAAAGCTGTTGGAAGGAAAATATTAAACACAACCAAAAAATTTGATAAATT
>SLLY01000041.1 GCA_007133845.1 Candidatus Woesearchaeota archaeon | reverse complement strand
TATATTATGCTCCTTTTCTGAATATTTTTTAGTAGTAGCAATGTTAAAAACATCTCTTTATATAACTATAATTCTACCTCAATTCAAAAAACCCTTTTAATTGATGATCTTTTTTTAATCCATTTCTCCTCTAAAGACATAATAATCATAGGCTTTTTTATCAGTAAAAGATCTCTCCTTTTCCTGTAGAGTATTAATTGCTGAATTTAGGTCTCCAGAATGGAAAAAATCATAAACTACCAACTCCAGTTTTCCCCGATAATTATTAGCAGTTGCCCCGGCTGAATTATTTATTACTAACCATAGTACTTAACTTTTGCAGGAAATGAACCTTATGTTAGTTTTTGAACATTTGTTTAATCATTGGGTGTGCTTCTGGAAAATATAATTTGTTATTTTTTCCTATTTTTGCTGGTATATTCATCAGTCTTCTGGTAATGTCTTTGATACCATTATTCTCTAAACCAATTTGGGATAACACCTCATTTCTAAATGATGTTATTAAATTATGAGTAATAAAAGCTAAATATAAAAAAACCTGGTTGGCAATATACCCTCTGGATTTTAATTTCGTAATATGTAAACCATTTTTTTCAGTTTCTATTAAACTTTCAATACTTACCCGACCATTATATAACCATAAACATTCATCATCGTATAAGCCTTTAATATTCAAACAAAGAGAACGATAAATAATTTTTTTCTTTTTGGGTTTATAAATTTTTTGAAGCACTATTTTTAACGGATATTTACAGCTTGATATTTTTTGCCAGCCAATATCATAAATTTTTGTATTGTTATCAAAGTCAACCCATTTATATTCAGGGATATTCTTACTGAAATTTTTGGCTGTTCGGGAATCATAACCTCTGAGAACAAAAGTCTGATCAAGTTTCATTAATTCTTCCATATTAGGGCCACTACCATGGATTGAATCACCTCTAATCATTTTTATGTTTTCAGGGCCGAAATTTTCACAAATAGTATAATAACTATCCCAAAAACGGGCTCCGGGATTTGTATTACCAGAATCTAAAAAGAATGAAAGTATATAATTATCAGCATGCCCCAGCATTAATTGATAGCCACGTTCTCCTCTTCTTTTGGGGAAATAACCTTTTTTATTAAATTCATAGGTTTTACCATTAGCAATGAGTCCAGTGCAGTCAATATCATAAACAGGTATTATTTCACAAGGATAAAGTAACCTGGCTATCTGGTTAAAAATATAATCTAATTCTACTAAATTATGGAAGGTAAAGGTTCTTAAAAATCGATTACAGTTTGATTGTTCCGGGAAAGAATCTAACCCCAACAAATTAGCTGTTCCCGGATAGGGTTTTAAAACATAATTAATATCTTTGGTATATGAACAACCACAGGCTATTGCCATAATCCAGGTTTTAACCATATCTAAATGACTGTATTTTACTTCTTTGCGTTTTAGATCTAAAAAATCAAACAGGGAGAAAATACCCTTTTGTTTAGCATACTGTATCAAGAGAGGAATAAAACCAGTAGGAGTATAATTTGTAAAAGAATCAGTACTCACTATGGTTTCAACAATAACCTTTTCTTTTGATATTTTTTCATAAGATTGAAGAGAAGAATCATTTATTTTGTTATTTACCTGAATTTGAATATTACAGGCCTGTAATAATTGAGCCCTCGTCTCACTAACATTATATATATCGACATCTTCAATAATAATTACAGTAGTTTCTTCTAAAGATACCTGTTTACTCTGGTTTACAATTACTGCATTATTGATATTAAAGTCTACTCGAGAATTAATTAGAGTTTTTTTTTACAATGAAAATTCTTTTATTACAATCTCTACATCTGAATCTTTGATTAATACCTTTTTGGGTTTCATAAGAACCATTTTTAATAATATGGTTACCAGAACAATCCGGGCACCGGGTAGGTCTAATTTCATTGGATTGTGTCGAAGATACAGATAGTTGTGTTTTCTGTGTTAAACGTTTATAATCATCTGACAGTTTTTGATATTTTTCTTCCATGTTTTTAAGTTTATTTTTTAATAAGTTAGCCTGATTAGTTTGGTAAGATTGTAATGCATTTTCCATGGCTTCTAAAGCAGCATCTTTCCAGGTATAAACTGATTCACGTGAGACATTATATTTTTGGGCAATATGAGTAACTTTTTCACCCGAAAAACAATCTTTAACAACATCCATTTTAGTTGCTAATGACACTTCTTTATATGGCATTTTCATCCCTCCCATTACATTATAACATAAAGGGAGAAAAAATCAAGGAAAGCGTCAGAACAATATTTGTGTTTTTGTGATAAAAAATAGTCTTTTTTATAGGTTAAATTTATTTCGTGCAAAAGTTAAGTATAAAGGAAAATCTGAAATCTACTGTGAAGCATTGCGAGAAGTCGGAAAATCGTATAGTACTTTAACTGAAGAACAACAAAAACTTCAGGACTATCTCAAATTGGATAGCTAAGCGTATAGCTAAAAGCATATTCTTAGGGGAAGGCGATTTATTCAATATAGTTTGAAACCTGAAATAGAGAATAGTGAGTATGTAGTAGGGAAAAGAGAGTTCCCTAAGCGAAAGACCTGGAACTTACTACAGAGGAGACTAAACCAATGAAGGAAGTAAACACAGAAAAGAAAATTAAAGTACACTCATTAATTGATAAAGTAAATCTTATTCAATTAATACCTGGCTTTAAATAGAATTATGATTAATATTGATAGAAAGCGGAATACGGGAAAACTGTACGTTCCGTTTGGTTGAGCGGACAGAGGAAGGTCAGAATTAGGCCGACCTCTTTCGACTCTACACTGGTGAAGCGGGGTAATGCCCGTGGAGGGAAGGTGGTCACACAAGAACAACCCTAATGGAGACACATGCACTACACGCAGATGTAGATAATGTATGGAAACGAAACCTGCAGGGATAGCAGAAATTCAAAGTTCTGTGAATGTTTGAGTGAAGAGCCGTATGCCTTAATAGGGCACGTGCGGTTCTGTT
>SLLY01000048.1 GCA_007133845.1 Candidatus Woesearchaeota archaeon | reverse complement strand
TTCTTGTTTCTCTTCTTGTTTCTCTGTTGGTTTCTCTTCTTGTTTCTCTTCTTGTTTCTCTTCTTGTTTCTCTTCTGGTTTCTCTTCTTGTTTCTCTGTTGGTTTCTCTGTTGGTTTCTCTGTTGGTTTCTCTTGGATTCCAGCAAGATTAACTTTAATTATATCTTCTTCTTTAACTGCAAAAACATTAATTTTGGATGGAACTTTTTTTCCACCACGTTCCCAAATTAATTCGTTGAGTTCTCTTCCTATTTTTATATCGTCAGATTTCATATGTCTTTTTAAAAAGGAACGAATTATAGCTATTGATTTCTTGGCTCTTCTCCAACTAGCTGTTTTATTAAGAGATTTTCTAAGTGGTATAACATAATTTCTTTCAAGTTTTTTTTCTGCCATTTAAATCACTTTTTAAGTTTATTTCTTCTCCAATGTCTTCTCATTTGAGGATTTAATCTCCATCTATACACTCTTCTTTTTCCAAATCTTTTTAAAAGTGCCCAATAAGGTGCAGCTACACAACTCTTTATTGCCTTTCCAAGTCTTTTTTTCCTCGATATGTGTTTTGTTCTCGCCATAATTATCACTTCAATATATTAAATTTTTTTGTTTCATTTATTTCTCTCAAAATACTTACCAATTGAGCTTCATTTATTCTTTCTTTTATTTGTCCTGTTTGCACCGCTTGTATGAGTGCAAATCCGACTTTTTCAGCAACTTCTGGTTTAATCATTTTAATACGATTCAAACGTTCTCTTGCTTTTTTAGTCATAAATTTTAATGCTACAGCCTTTTTTAAAATTTCTATCTGCTGTTTTTTTAAATTATCTTCATTATTTTCTTTCAAAATTACTCACCCTTTTTTATTTGGGCAGCAATTTTATCAATCAAGCTTTTTCCTTTTTTTGTTATAACTCTTCCTTTTTTATTCTTTATTGTATCTTTTTTTATTAATTCTTCTTTTTCTAATTGTTGTAATATGTTTCTTATTATTTTTCCTCCAGCTCTTCTTTTATGAGATGGTTTATAACTATCTTGTTCTTTTCTTCCATATTTAACTCTCAGTCTTTGCACACCTATAGGCTTACCTTTTACATACAATTGCCTCAAAATTGCTGCGGCACGAATGTACCAAAAATCTTCCTGTTCTGGTGGTTTATTTCTACTTGAACCAGACTTCGTATATTTAGACCAATCTGGTTGTTTTATTTCATTCATTTTTTTTAATTCTTCTTTTAATTGTCCTATTAATTCATGAGGATCTACATCAAAAACTGTTACCATATAAACACCCTAAATTTTCCTCTTTTTAAGTTTTTCCTTTACATATGGATATCTTTGTACAGCATCACAAATTTTACATATATATGTAATTACCATTTTATTCTTTTGATTTCGTATTCTAACTGTTTTTGAAGTAAAATAAGTATTACATTTTTTGCAAAATGTTCTTTTATACTTAGAAATAGAAATATTATGGGATGTAGCTATTTTTCTTGCTAATTCTACATATCTTCTACTTTTCTTAAAATTTTCATTTTCAGCTTCTTCTTTAGCAAAATAAAATAATTTTTCTATTCTTTCTTGAGCAATTTTTTTTCTATTCATAATATAAAATAATTTTAAGAATATAAAAAATTAAGTATTAACAGCTTTTGCATGTAAAATAGAGATTCCTTGAGATAAATTCACCTTATCCTCTTTTTTTAAGTTTAATAAATAATTTTCAATTATTTCTTTTTCCTTATTTGTTAAATCATTATTGTGAAATGTGACGTTATCTACTAACCAAAGCATTTTTTTGAAGTCTCCTCTTATGCTAAATAGATCTAATTTCTCTTGAACTTCAAAACCTAAATCTTCAAGCTTTTGTTTAAAATAATTTCTTCTATATTTTCTCTTTAGATAAGTACCTTTATGGATTAATTCCTTTAATTTGGTTTCATCTCCTTCTTCAGAAGGTATTTCTAAAATAACATCTCCATTCTTTTTTATTAATCGTTTTATTTCATACAATGCATCGTCTAAATTTACTTCACCTATTAATTGAAGTACCCAAGTTGAAAGTATAATATCAAATTTTTTTTTCAGAGGTATAGATTCACAACTAGAACATATTGTTTTAATTTTACCGTCTGTTTCATTTTTTAATTTTTTTAATACTTCTTTAGATACATCTACTCCAACTATTTCTTCACACGTGTTTAAAAATTTTTTAGTGATTCTACCACTACCACAACCAATATCGAGCAAACTTTTACCTTGAAAATTACAAAAAGATGTCAATAAAGGCATTTCTTTGGTATTTTCTTCTTCATTAAATTCGTCAACTGCTTCCCAATAATCCATAGATTCATCTGAATTATTTTTCTTTGATTTTACTTTTTCAAAGTTGGACAAGACTTCTTCTTGTATTTTTTTTGAAATTCTTTTATCTTTATTAATTGAAACTTTAATTTTGGTTTTATAATCAAAACACTTTTCAAATATTTCAAACATATCTAATTCATCGATGCTTTTCGCTTCAGAATATATCGTATCTATTTTATTTATCAATTCGGTTGGATAAAAGATTTGAATAACATTATCTCCATATGAATATATGTCTGCATTTTTAGCACATTTTACACCTGTTTTTGTTTTAAAACCTATGTCAGTTTCAAATTTAGCACACCATCTATCTATTAAAGTATCTTTATCACATATGCTATATATTGTAGTTCTTCTCTTTTCTTTTTTTGAACTCCAAGTTGCATCTGTATGTAAAAGAGCCCACCAAAGATGTCTACATTGTGTAAAAACTTTATCTTCTTCACTACTTTCTATTAAAGAAAATAGAAATCTATCTACGTCTTTAATAGTTTCAAAAACTAACTTCCAAACATCTCCGTAAACTTCAGCTTTCACGAGACCTTTTTGAAAATAAAAGGGTTTATCTTTAGAATAATTAGATTCTATTTTATTACAAAAATTTTTTAAATTAGTTATCCATTTCAAATTTAAAGAATATTCATTAGAATCAACAACAAGAATATTTTCCTTAACCATTCCTTTAATTGTTTTATATACTGCTTGATATGT
>SLLY01000018.1 GCA_007133845.1 Candidatus Woesearchaeota archaeon | reverse complement strand
TATTACAATAATAATCTTCTTTCAACATAAGCTTAAAAAGCATTGATAGAATTAAATAGTTTATGGATGTTCCAAAAAAATTGCTTGAGGAATTGAAGAATGGGAAGATAAACACAGAAAAGGAACTTAGTAAAAGGAAAAGAGAGCTTGCATATGAATACAAATTAAAGAGATTTCCTAGCAATTCTGAAATACTTTCAAGAGCCAATAAAAAACTGAAAAAAGAAATTTACGAAATTTTAAGGATAAAACCAACAAGAACAATATCTGGTGTTGCCGTAGTTGCAGTTATGAGTAAACCACATAAATGCCCTGGAAATTGTGTGTATTGTCCTAAATTTAAAGAAATTCCAACGAGTTATACTGGAAAAGAGCCGGCAACAAGAAGAGCTATATCAAATAAATTCGATCCCTATAAACAAGTAAAAAATAGATTAGAACAATTAGAAATGATAGGTCATTCTCCTGAAAAAATAGAACTTATAATTATGGGAGGTACGTTTCCCTCAACACCTGAAAAATATCAAAAAGATTTTGTGAAAAAATGTTTGCTAGCTATGAACAATTACCCCGAAGACATGCCTAAAAAAATACCTAGTTTAAAAACTATTCAAAAAGAAAATGAAATTGCGAAAAAGAGATGTATTGGAATTACTTTTGAAACACGTCCAGATTATGCTGGAAAAGAAAATGCTGAGATGATGTTAAAATTTGGAGGTACAAGAGTAGAGTTGGGAGTGCAAACAATATATGAAGATGTATATAAAAAAATAGAAAGAGGACATACAGTAAAAGACGTCATTAATTCAACAAAAATTTTGAGAGATAGAGGTTTCAAAATTTTATATCATATGATGTTGGGACTTCCAGGTACAACAAAAGAAATGGACATAAATTCATTGAAGGAAATTTTCAAAAATTCTAATTTTAAACCTGATATGTTGAAAATATACCCTACTATTATAACAAAAGGTTCAAAACTTTACAAGATGTGGAAAAACAAAAAATATAAACCTATTGATGAAAATTATGCGAAAGATGTCATAATTGAATTGAAGAGAAACATACCTGAGTGGGTTAGAATAATGAGAATTGAAAGAGATATACCTGGAACAGAAATAGAAGCAGGAATAAAAAAAACTAATTTGCGTCAAATAATACAAGAAGAAATGAAGAAGAAAGGAATAAAATGTAATTGTATAAGATGCAGAGAAGTGGGTCGCATAATTAAAGAAGGTGGAGAAGTATGTAAAAAAGACATAAAACTCAAAAAAATAGAATATGAGGCTTCTAATGGAAAAGAATATTTCCTTCAATTTTCAGATAAAAATAATGTATTAATCGGATTTTTAAGGCTTAGATTGGCCAAAACAGCAATAATAAGAGAACTTCACATTTATGGAAAACAGATACAGATAAATAAAAAAGGTGTTTGGCAACATAAAGGATATGGAAAAAAACTTTTGAAGGAAGCGGAAAAAATTGCGAAGAAAAAAGGCTTCAAAAAAATTTATGTGATATCTGGAATTGGAGTAAGAGAATATTATAGAAAATTCGGTTATAAAAAAGATAAATACTATATGTCAAAAAGTTTATAATTCTGCTAATTTAAAATTAACTTAGGTGATTATAATGAAAACTGTTGAGGATATAATGAATACAAATTTAATAACATCTGGTCCTGAAGAAACAATAAAAAATACGGTCTCTAAGATGGAGAAACATGGCATCAAAGAAATTCCAATATTAGAAAATGGCGAATATGTTGGTATGGCAACTTATTATGATATACTTGATGTATTTAGAGCCAATCCTGAAGAAAAAATATCGAGATTAATGATAAAAACACCTAAGGTTGAAAAAGACACAGATATAGATGAATTAATTACTTTGATGGTAAAAAGTGGACTTGAAGCTATACCTATAGTAGAAGATAAAAAATTGGTGGGTTTGATATCCGATTATGATTTATTGAATAAAATGAGAAATACTGAAAAAATAAAAGAATTGAAAATTAAAGATGTTATGAATGATTCGGTGAAACTTCTTAAAGAAAATGATCCTGTATCCGAAGCTAGAAGGATAATGAGGTTCCATAAATGGGAAAGGCTTCCAATAGTAGATGAAAATGGAAAATGCATAGGTATGGTTTCCTCTATAGATATATTAAAAAATTTTTATAAATTTCCAAAAGAAAAGATTGGAAGGGGCGATAGAGTAGGAGAAAAGGAGAATCCACTTTCACTTCCAATAAAAAATTTTATGGAAACAGAATTTCCAAAAGTAACTCCTGAAAAAGATGTTTCAAGGGTGCTTAAAAAACTTCTTGAAAAACAAATGAAAGGAGTTCCTGTTTTAGACGACAATGGTTATGTTATAGGTGTATTTGAAAGATGGTATGTTTTAGATAAAATAGTTGAAAGAAAATTTAAGGATGGAGTTTGGTTAAATTTTTCGGGTTATGATCTCAAAATAGAAACTGTTGATTTGATAAGTGAAAATTTAAAACCTGAGATAACAAGAATGAAAAGAATATGTGATGATTTAGAAAGAATTGAAATACACATAAAAAAAATTCATGGCTCAAAACCAAAACAAGGAAGTTTTGAGGTTAAAATACACTTACACAAAAAAGCGGGAAGAGGAAAGGTTGTTACGCAGAAAGAACCATGGCAAGGTTATAATTTAATCTATACATTAAAAGATGCATTTAAAAAAATGGAAGAACAGATAAGAAGCAAGTATAAAAAGAGAAGAAATACTGAAACACTACGTAAGATAGCCCCGTAGTCTAGTGGTCAAAGAATAAGACGTATATGCGTCCATATCGACTATGGATGCCGGGCTTTGGACCCGGTGGCCGCGGTTCGAATACACCAAAAAAATCTAAAGGTGACGAAAGTCCGCGCGGGGCTATTTTTATTTAATTTATATTTACTATTAAGTAGAGAAAGGTATATAAAAAATGTTCTCTTTAAAATCTCATGGATAAATTAACAAATATACAAATATTAGATGGTGACATAGAAACAAAAATTAATTTAGGTAATGAAATAGGTGGAATTTCTATAATTTTGTCGGAAGAAGTGAAAAGTGTTATGTCAAATTTGGTGAG
>SLLY01000070.1 GCA_007133845.1 Candidatus Woesearchaeota archaeon | reverse complement strand
CATAAAAGAAATAAAGAAGGAATCTTTTTTAGAAAAAAATAATATCATTAATGAATTAAATGTAAATCATTAATTTCAATAATAAAAAAGATTAAATGTTCAATAAAAAATTAATTGAATGCTTATTAATAGCATTTTTAGATTTTTCGGAAATTTTTCGATTTATTATAAAAATTTTAAAAAAAAATTGGTTATGTTAGAAAATTAACGAATATTTATTAAAAACCGATATCAAACTCTATTACATAAATAATATAGAAACATAAAGAATGATTTGTAATTAAATTTTGTTTAGAAATGGAAAAATATAAAAATATGAAATTGCAATTAGGAAGAGGTGGTGCATACATAAAAATTATGAGAACAGATTATATAGATATATTGTTCTTAATAGGTATTATAAAAAATAAAGGGTGATAAAAATGGTTGAAGAATATAATACAAGTACTGAAGAAAGAATGGAAAAATTAAAATCTTTAAAAAAAATGGGTATAGAACCTTATCCTCATATATATAAACGAAAAGATAAGTTAAAAGAAATAAATCAAAAATATAAAAATATAGCAACAGGAGAAGATACGGGAGAAGAAGCAGTTACTGCAGGAAGAATAGTGGGTTATAGACAACATGGTAAATTAACTTTTGTGGATTTAGAAGATAGAAATGACAAAATACAATTACAAGTGCAAATAAATCGTGTAGGGGAAGACAAATACAAATTGCTTGATTCAATAGACATAGGAGACATAATTGGAGTTAAAGGAACTGTTGGAAAAAGTAAAAGAGGAGAATTATCGATAATAGTAGACAATTATGAAATATTATCTAAATCTTTATTAGATATACCCGTCAAAAGTGGGATTAATATAGAATCTAGATATAGACAAAGATATCTCGATTTAATTCTTAATTCAGAAATACGAGAATTATTTGAAAAAAGAACAAAAATAATATCTTCTATGAGAAAATATTTAGATGAAAAAGAATTTTTAGAAGTTGAAATTCCTTTAATACAACCAATATATGGTGGAGCTGAAGCACGTCCATTTAAAACATACTGTAACGCACTTGAAAAAGAACAGTATTTGAGTATTTCTCCAGAGCTTTACCTCAAAAGATTAATTGTTGGAGGATTAGAAAGGGTTTACTATATTGGTAAAAACTTTAGAAATGAAGGAGTAGATACAACACACAACCCTGAATTTACAATGATGGAATGTTATAAAGCATATGCTGATTATTTTGATATGATGGAATTAACCGAAGAAATGATTGCTAGAATCGCAAAAGACTTATTGGGAACTACAGAAATAGAATATCAAGGCAATAAAATAAATTTAAGTCCCCCATGGGAAAGAATTACTATGACAGACGCGGTTAAAAAATATGCAAATATAGATATTTCAAATTATTCAAAAAGTGAATTGGAAAAATTAGTAGAAAAAGAAGAATTGGAAATACCTGGTAGTATAAATAAAGCTACTGTTATAAACGCTTTATTTGAAAAGTATGTAGAGGATAAATTAATACAACCCACTTTTGTTATAGATTATCCTAAAGAAATTTCTCCTCTTACAAAAAAACATAGATCTAAAGAAGGATTTACAGAAAGGTTTGAATTATACATAAATGGACTTGAATTTGCTAATGCATATTCAGAATTGAATGATCCTATCGATCAGAAAAATAGATTCGAACAACAAGTAAGTGAAAGAGAAAAAGGAGATAAAGAAGCACATATGATGGATTTAGATTATGTAAATGCATTAATGTATGGTATGCCACCTACAGGAGGACTTGGTTTAGGCATAGATAGATTAGTAATGTTATTAACAAATAAAAATTCTATAAAAGAAGTAATTTTATTTCCAATGATGAGATAAATACTAATTTATTCTATTTTTTATTTTTTATTTTAAGTTCCTATTAATATTATTTTGATTTATTTTTACACAAATCACATATTAGAAGGGCATCACAGGTATTTTTTTTAATTTTCCATTATCACTGGAAACGATATCAAAACCTTTATCTCTAACTAATTTGAGATATTCTACTAATGATTCGTCGAAAACTTCTCCCATACATATCACAGGTATACCTGGCGGGTAAGTAGATATATCATCTGCAGATATTAAACCTTCTACTTCTTCCAAAGGCAATAATAATTCTCCATTACGCTTCTGATTTTCCGGATACCATTTTTTATAAGCTTCGAAATGTTCCATTTTTTTATTTATTTTTTTTGGAAATTCAAAATTAAAATCTATTTTTTCCAAATTTTCATTTTTAACTAATTCTTTAAAAGATTTTATTGTGTAATCTACCTTTTCTGAATTTATTCTAAATGTGGTTAAAAAAACTAATGAGTTTAAATTTGAAGTTTCAGTTATAATCCCATATTCATCTTCTAATAAGTGAGCTAATTCAATTCCTGAAGAAATAGATGAAACATCAAAAACCGCCTTTGTTTTATCGATAGTATAATTTCCATCAGAGTATAATTCATTTAAGTAATCCTCTGAAAGTGTGTTAATCCCATCTATACCACTTAATTCTTTTTTCAAGTAATCTGTTTTTTCAATAAGATCTTCTATTCTTTCTTTTCCTTTAGTTTCCATGCAGTATCTAGCAGCATCTAAACTAGCCCATAAATGATAAGATTGACTTGTTGAAGAATGCGTTGCTCTTGAAACGATATGCCTTAATAAATTGGTGTCTAGTCTATCTTTTTTAAAATGTATCATCGATGTTTGCTGAAGTGCGCCACCTTGTTTATGCGTACTTTGTACTGCTATATCTGCACCACAATCCATAGCAGATTTTGGCAGTTTATCTGAAAAGTGTAGGTGCGCACCCCAAGCTTCATCAACATATATTATATATTCTTTTCCGATTTCATCAGAATAATCTCTAATTTCTTTTATTATATCTTCTAAATTACAACTCAATCCTTCATAAGTAGGATTTGTTATAAGAACACAATCTATTGGTTTATCTGAATTTTCTAAATCTTTCAATGAACCTATTATCTCTTCTGATGTGGGAGGTAAAAATATTCCAAATTTATCATCAAAATTTGGTTCTATGTATTCTAACATAATGTCTAACTCTTCAACAGACGAAGAAACAGATATATGAACATTTCTTGTGGATAAAACCCGTGGGTTTTCATATCTTTTTTT
>SLLY01000015.1 GCA_007133845.1 Candidatus Woesearchaeota archaeon | reverse complement strand
TTGGAATTTTTATTTTATTATTTTTTACAAAATCTATAAAATAATTATACGTGTTCCAAAAGATTTTCAAATTTCTGAATTTTATCTCTATATCTCTATGATTATAATTCATATCTACTCCGGGTTGAGACGCTCCCATCATATAATATTTAACTGCATCAGATCCATATTTATTTACAACTTCATATGGGTCTATAACGTTTCCAACACTTTTAGACATCTTTCTTCCTTTGGAATCGTTTATCCAACCAGTCATATAACAATTTTTGAATGGTTTTCCGAGTTTAGTAACTCCTGCAGTATTGAATAAAAGATTGAACCACCCTCTTATTTGTTCTTTACCTTCAAGTATAAAATCCGCCGGCCAATATTTATTCATATCGGATTTATTCCGCGGATAATTCAAACTTATCCAGGAAACACATCCAGCATCTAACCACACATCTCCTATATCTGGTATTCTTTTCATAGTTCCTTTTTTACATTTATCGCATTTGAAATCTATTTTATCAATCCATGGCTTATGCATATTTCTAGGTTTTTTTCCAGAATATTTTTTTAATTCCTTTAAAGATTCAATAACAACAAAATTTTTACATGAATTACATTCCCATATAGGAATTGGTGTTCCCCAATACCTTTGTCTTGTTATGTTTATGTCTTTTAGATTTTCTAACCAATTATCGAAAGTTCTACTTCCTGCCCACTCTGGAACCCAATTAACTTCACTATTCCACTTTCGAAGTTCATCTTTAATTTTTTCAACAGCAAAAAACCACTGTTTTGTTGTTCTAAAAATTATATCGGATTTAGAACGTTCATGAAATGGATAATCATGCAAATATTTTTTAATAGCAATAATGAAATTTCTTTTTTTGAAATGTTGCGTAAATTTTTCGTCGTCAAATCTAGCTCTAAACCCTTCAAAAGAACCCATAGTTTTTTTGAAATATCCTTTCTTATCAACTTCATTAAAAGCAGGGAGTTTGTATTCACTTCCTACTTCTTGATCTTCAGGCCCACAACCGGGAGCGCAATGAACTAAACCAGTTCCTGCTTTTGTATCAACATATTTATCTGAAAGTATAATTTTGAATGCCCACTCATATTTTTTTTCAAAAGCTTTTAATTTTGATATTTCCTCTTCAAGAAGTGGCTTATATTTTAAACCTTCCAATTCTTTACCTTTAATCTTTTTTAAAACCTTTAATTTGATATGTGTCATTTTTGAAATTTCTTCGACTAAATCTTCTGCAAGTATCCAAGTTTCATCTTTTGCTTTTACATAAACATAATCTATGGTGGGATTAGCCATTACCGCAAGATTATGCGGTATTGTCCAAGGTGTTGTTGTCCAAATTAATATGTAAGTATTCTTTTCATTTTCTAATTCAAATTTTAAATATATCGAATTCTCAGAAACTTCTTTGTATTCTAATTCATGTTTTGCTGCAGCAGTTTCACTCTTAGGACACCACGCCATAACTTTTTTTCCCTTATACAAAAATCCATTTTCATGAGCTTTTTTTATACACCACCACACACCTTCCATAAATTCATTTTTTATAGGTTGATATGCATTTTTATGGTCGTACCAAACACCCCATTTTTTGTAATCTTCCTTCATTTTTTCCATCATTTCTACGGAAAATTTTTCACATTCTTTTACAAATTTGTCAACACCATATTTTTCAATATCGTCTTTTGTTTTCAATCCTAATTTAGCCATGACTTTCCAAGAGGTTGGAAGTCCATGCATGTCCCAACCACCTCTATCTAATACGTTAAATCCTCTCATCCTTTTGTATCTCAAAAGAGGGTCTTTAAGTGAAGCGTAATTCCAAAAATGTCCAACATGAAATTTTCCAGAAGTATAAGGTGGTCCACACAACCAATAAAAATCAGGACCCTTTTTACCAATTTCTTTTTGTTTTTCATATATCTTTTTTTTATTCCAAAATTTTAATACGTCTTTTTCTATTTCTATCGGATTGTATTCATTCATAATGATTCACCAAAATGCTTAAATTCTATAAATCTTTCTCTTGTTATATAAACTTTAGTAAAATATTGATTTGAAAAAATTTTTTGATTAAAATGACAGAATTTCAGATATGGACGGAAAAATACCGTCCTAAAAATTTAGAAGACGTTGTAGGACAAAAAGAAATAGTTGAAAAACTTAAAGCTTTTGTTAAAAATAGAAATTTACCACATCTACTTTTTGCCGGTCCTGCTGGTACTGGAAAAACAACATCTGCTATGGCAATAGCTAAAGAACTTTTTAAAGAAAACTGGCAAAATAACTTTTTAGAGATGAATGCTAGCGATGAGAGAGGTATTAATACAATTAGAACAAAGGTAAAAGATTTTGCAAGAACAAAAGCAATAGGTGATGTTCCCTTTAAAGTTATTCTTTTAGATGAAGCAGATTCTTTGACAAGTGAAGCTCAACATGCTTTAAGAAGAACTATGGAAAATTATACAAGAACATGTAGATTTATTTTAGATTGTAATTATTCTTCAAAAATACTTTTGCCCATACAGTCAAGATGTGCCGTCTTTAGGTTTAAACCAATACCCAAGGAAGAAATAAAAAAATACATAGAAAAAATTATTAAAAATGAGAATTTGAATATGTCCGAATCTGCTATAGATGCTGTATACGATTCTAGTAATGGAGATTTGAGAAAAGTTACAAACATACTTCAAAGTTGTGCTGCATTAGGAGAAGAGATATCAGAAGAAAATGTTTATTCTGTGGCAGGATTAGCAAAACCAAAAGAAATTATAAAGATATTAGAAAAAGCAGTCGAAGGAGATATTATAGAAGCTAAAAAAATTATGTTTGAAACTATGCTTGATAATGGATTGAGCGGCATAGATGTTATTAAGTTAATTAGCAAAAATGTGTGGGATTTAAATATAGATAATAAAAGAAAAATAGAATTGATAGATAAAATAGGAGAGTATGAATTTAGAATCATCGAAGGTTCAGATGAATACTTACAAATCGAAGCTCTTTTAGCTCAATTCGCAAAAAGTTGATTAAAATGTTTGTAGATAAACAAAAATTAGAAAGAATGTGTTTAGATGAATTGACTAAGTTAGGAAATCTTTTTGATACTGTTGGAATAAATTACTGTATTTTTGGAGAACACGCACTTTTAGCTCATGGAATAAAAACGAGAAGTATTCCTAGAAGTACTATATTTTCAATAAACGATAAAATGGAAAAAATGTTAGAAATATTTTTTAAAATGAATTATACAGTACACTTTTTGGATAGCGATCAAATAAACATTAGAAAAAGTACTTCTCGTGGAGATATTGAAATAAAAATAATATTGGGTGAA
>SLLY01000060.1 GCA_007133845.1 Candidatus Woesearchaeota archaeon | reverse complement strand
TATTAGCACTACTAGCAATAATGGGACTCCCTAATTTTTCTGTGAGAATTCTTGCAAAATTATTTGAAGAAATTCTAAAAACAAATTCATTGTTTGCCAAATCAGGAAATTTTTTCTTTTTTGGAACAACCAATGATAAAGGACCTGGCATAAATGCATTAACCAACTTTTTTTCACAATCCTTTAATTTACCAAATTTCTCAGCCATTTTTATATCTGAAACAATCGCAGTCATTTTTTTCTCTACATCTCTTTTTTTTATTTTGTACACTTTTTTTATTGCTTTTTCATTAGTTAAATCACAACCAATACCATAAGCAGTTTCAGTAGGATATATTATTACACTTCCTTTTTTAAGGAATTCAGTTGCGATTTTTAATCCTTCTTCATCTGCTTTTACAATAATAGTCATAATTTTATCTCCAAGTTATTTTTACTTCATCTGCTCTCCATTTTGGATTTATATCCACAGTTTCATAATTTTTTGTTGCATTTTTTCTTGCCAAAATCCCATTCCAACTTATCATAGCACCATTATCTCCTGCAAGTTCTATTTTTGGAGCGTTGAAATTTGCACCTCTTTCTTCACACATAATCCTACACATTTCTTGAAGTCTTTTATTTGCCGCGACACCACCTGTTAATATAAGTTCATTTTTATTTGTGTGTGCCATAGCTCTTTCTGTTATTTCAACAAGCATCGCAAAACAAGTTTCTTGTAAAGAATAACATACATTTTCTAAATCTTCTTTTTCAATCAATTTTTTTAATTTTGTGGATGTTCCCGAAAAAGATACATCCATTCCTTTAACAGAATAAGGCATTTCCACATACTTTTTACCCTTTTTTGCGAGCTTTTCTATCTTAGGTCCTGCTGGAAAATCTAATCCTGTTTTTCTTCCAAAAGAATCTAATAAATTTCCTATACCTATGTCTTGCGTTTCACCAAATATTCTATATTTTCCTTCTTGAAATGCTATTATTTGAGTATTTCCTCCTGAAACATATAACATAATTGGGTCTTTAAAATTAGAATTAAATTTTCCAATTTCGAGATGAGCTATAGCATGATTAACAGATACTAACGGTATTTTCCACTTTTTAGCTAACTCTTTCGCTTTTTTCAAGCCAACTAATAAACAAGGAGGTATTCCAGGACCTGTGGCAACTGCAATTAAATCAGGTTTTTTTATATGAGATTCTTTAATAGCTTTTTTTATTACAGCATCTGCATTCTTTTCATGATACTCTCTTGCTTTTGTAGGGTCTATTCCCCAAGATTTTGGAGGTTTATAATGAGATTTAACATTAGCAAGTATCTCTCCCCAATCTCCAGAAACACCAACACCAAAGGTATGTGCTGTAGATTCTATCCCTAAACATATCATAATATGATATTTGCTAAGAACATATATAAATTTATTGCAATTCAGATATCTCTTTTATTTCATACATCCTTTCAGATATAGATTTTTCTTCAATTAAAAATGTTTCATATCCAAAATTGTTATATGTTTTTTCTATCAAATCTCTAAGCTTTAACGAATCGTTATAATTAGAAACACGTCCTGTGTTTTTCCGTTCATCAAATTTAGTTAATGTATCAAGTATTATTATCAAATCATAATTTCTTTCTTTAGCAGCATTAAGTATGAATTCACTAGGTTCTATATTTCTATATTTGCAATATGCAATTCCATCTATAACACTTCTATCAAAAAAGAAACCTTTACTATTTACATTTTGGGTAATTTCTGCTTCTAGTTCTATTTGTTTTTTAGATATCAATTCTTGAAAAGGTATCAAATTTTTAGGGTTGCTTCTCCACTTTCTAGTTTCTTCAGCACTTCCAAATTTTTCATTAAGTTCTTCAATAACCATAATTGCTGCCTCTGGAATAATAGTATATCCTTCATCCTTGAAATATTCGATTGTTGTAGTTTTGCCAGAATAAGGTCCACCAGTTATAACAACCTTTTTCATTTTTCTTCACCACCTTTTTTAAATTATTTTATAAAATGACACTCATACCTTCTTTTGCAAATTCTACTTCTAAGGCATAGCCTTCTGATTTTACATATTCTTTTAATTTGATTTCTCTTTCTGAAGCAATCTTATCTGTATTTTTTGGACCTATGTGTGTTATTAAAACTTTTTTTACATTAGCTTTGTTTGCAAGTTGAATAATCTGTTCTTCATAACTATGTCCGAACCCTTGAACATTCATAGGGTTTTTATTTACATACTCTTCTTCAGTATATTGTGCATCAGCTATTAAAATATCTGAATCACTTATAAAATCGATATATGAAGATTTCAACTCTTCAGATTTTGTATTTGGAATGCCCCCATCAAGAAAATCAAATTCATTATCTGTCGCGTAAACTATTGATTTGTTATTTAAATCAAACCTGTATAAAACTACATTACCATCGACAGGATGATTACCTAACATAGTTTTTAATTTTGTGGATTCATCTATACGCATTTCAGAACCATCTATTAATTCTTCTAATCCATTAAAATCAATTCCTGGCATATTTGGTCCATTCCATTCTTTATCTTCGCAATCTTCATTAGTTGCTCTTACCGGCCAGTTTTTGGATCCATCATAATATTGTTGCAATCCTTCAAGTATTCCTTCTGGTCCAATTAATTTCGTTTTTTTATTTTCATACACAGGGTTGAAGTTATTCCAAGGTAGTCTTGACATACCTAAACCCATTATATGATCTGCATGAGTATGACTTATAGCAAGAATAATCTGCTCCGCTTTTTTATCAAGTTCATCACAAGCATACATTATTCCTGTGCCCGCATCAAGAAATAAAAGTGTATTTTCATCAGTTCTTAATGTGTAGCTTGATGTATTACCTCCATATTCCATAAAATCTTTTTTAGGTGTCGCTATGGACCCTCTAATTCCATATATTTTTAATTCTGCCATTTAAAAACCCCCTGTATGTAGTAGTATTGACTAATAAATAGTTACTTATATAACTTTCTAACAACAGAATTAGAATTTTTTAATACATCAAGCTTTATTTTCTTTTTTTATGTATTCTGTGTATCCGCATTTACCACATGCCCATCTGTCTTTATGTTTTCCCATAAAAACTCCAGCACCACATTTAGCGCATATCTTATTTATTCTTTTTCCTTCTTCATTATACATTTTCCATTTTTGAGAAGGAGATTTTTCTGTACCTTTTTCTTTTTTACCTTTCTTCTCTTTTGCTTTTTTTGCCATTATTGTCCACCCTCTTTATTATCTTCTTTTTTTTCCTCAGTTGGTTTCTCTTCAGATTTCTTTTCAACAGGTTTTTCTTCCTCTTTTTTCTCTTCAACAGGTTTCTCTTCGGATTTTTCTTCTGTAG
>SLLY01000024.1 GCA_007133845.1 Candidatus Woesearchaeota archaeon | reverse complement strand
TTAATATCTTTAATTCCATCTTCTCCGGCTATTTCTATAGAGCCGGAAGTTGGCCTGGCAAGACCGGTCAGCATGTTGATGGTTGTGGTCTTGCCAGCACCATTAGGTCCAAGAAAACCAAATACTTCACCTTTTTCCAGGGAAAAGTTGATTCCTTTGACTGCTTTAAATCCATTATAGTTTTTGCTATGTCTCCACTGTTTTCTTTAAGGACTTTTATGACGTCTTCTTCAGATTTTCCAGTTTTTTCTTTAATTAAAGCTATATCATTTTCAGAAAATGTTTCTTCCATTTCTTCTTCTCGAGAATCTCCCATTATTTGAAATGTTTCTTTACCCATCATATTTATTTTCATAACGTCTGGATTTTCTATAACAATTCTTCTTTTTCCTTCTATAATTACTCTATCTGCATCTATCTTTTCAACATCCTTCATCAATTTTTTCAGTTTTTTCATATCCATTCCAGGCATCATTTGTTATCACCATCTACTTTTTTCCTTCTTGAACCACGAGATTTTTTACCTGCGGAAGTAAGTCCTCTAAAAGCTCTCTTCCGTTGTCTCGCAACTCTTTGAACATCTTTATCTTTTTGT
Source organism: Candidatus Woesearchaeota archaeon (assembly GCA_007133845.1). Taxonomy (GTDB): domain Archaea; phylum Nanobdellota; class Nanobdellia; order CSSed11-243R1; family CSSed11-243R1; genus CSSed11-243R1. The sequence continues at coordinate 2,782 of SLLY01000024.1, read as the reverse complement.
ATTGCAGAATGATTTGGGTCAATCATAATCACTTCATACCAAACATGTATGCTATCGTCTCCAACATAATAGCTATTAAGAACTTCTAAATTTGAATACTTTCTATTTAATCTTTGCTCAGCTATTGCTTGCAGATTTCTTGTCGGAGAAAAATGTCTCATACCATATCTTTTTGGACGTCTTCCTCTTATAGAACTACGTCTGTGTCTCCCACCTTTTTTTAATTTTATTCTTGCAACAACAAAACCTTGTTTTGCTTTATAACCTAATCTTCTAGCTTTGTCTATCCTTGTGGGATTATCGACTTTAACAATAGAAGGTTGCTTTCTCCATTTAATTAATCGCTCCTTTTGAATTGGAGCTAATTCTTTCTTGGCATCCTGCCAAATTCTACTCAAATATTTATACATTCCCATATAATCACCTGTTCAAGTTTTTCCCTATCATTCAGGTAATTCAACAATTTTTTATGCTTATTTAAAGCTTACTGATTAAACATGTTCGCAGTTTTCAGCGTGCCAAATTAACGATTTCATATATTTAACACATTCATATGGATGATTTCCAACCGCAGTTTCCTCTGAGAGCATTACCGCACAAGCATTTTCAAAAACTGCATTAGCTACATCAGAAGCTTCCGCTCTTGTTGGTTCTGTTTTGTCAACCATCGAAAGCAACATTTCTGTCGCAATAATAAGAAACTTCTTTTTTTCAAGAGTTCTTTTTGTCATCATTTTTTGTAGACACGGCACTCTTTCGATAGATTTAGTTTTTCCTAAATCTCCACGGGCAACCATAATACCCCAACACTCTTCGAGTATCTCATCAAAATTTTCAATACCTTTTTTTGTTTCTATTTTTGCTATTGGATTTGAAACAGGCATAATTTCTTTTATTTTTTTTAATTGTTCACCTGATTCTGTAAAAGATAATGCAATCATATCCGGCTTTCTACTTCCAAAAGAAAAATGCTCAAGTGTTTCAATAGTTCTTATGTCAAAGAGTAATTTTACATCTTTGTCTATTTTATCTAAATATTCCACAAATTTAGCATATTGTTCTTCATCCCCATATGCAGAATTGAATCGTATTATATCCACTCCTTCATCGATTATTTTACTGAAATTTTCAAAATCCAATGTAGAAGGTCCTACTGTAGCAATTATTTTTGTTCTAATTTCCATACATTTTAGAGTGTTTTATATATAATAAATGTTTCACAATACCATATATGACAAGAGAATTGTCTGCAGGAGCAGTTATATTTAGAAAGGAGAATAATATTCCACTTTATCTTTTAGTGCACTATGGAGGAGGACACTGGGATTTTGTTAAAGGACATATTGAAGAAGGAGAAACACCTCAACAAACTACGAAAAGAGAAGTGATGGAAGAAACTCAAATAGATGATCTAGAAATTATTCCAGGTTTCAACGAGAGAGTAAGATATTTCTTTAAAAGAGGCAGAATAACAGTATACAAAGAAGTTCTGTTCTTTGTTGGAAAAACTAATCAAAAAAAAGTTAAATTATCTCGAGAACATGTTGGGCATGTATGGTTTCCATATGAGAACGCATTGGAACAATTAACATTTGAAAATGCAAAGAGAGTACTCAGAAAAGCTCATAAATTCATATCTAAAATTTAATAAAGTTTAGAAATCTATTTTTATTATGGTTTTAGAAGTATTAATTAGAAAACAACTAATAAATTTGATGCAATTTTTTATTGTAATAACAATCGGTTTAATTTTTACTAAAATAGCATCAGAGGGTATTTCCCATTTTCTTAAAAAAGAAGACATCAAAAGAATAATATCTAGAATGGGTTATGAAGAACCAATAATAGAAATGATTATTTTGGTTTTAAAGTATATTATGTATTTTGTAACTTTCATAATAGCTCTTGCGCAATTTGGTTTTGCCATAATGGTTTTAAATACTATAATAATATTAACGGCTTTCTTTGTAATTATCCTCATATTTTTTAGTCTAAAAGATTTTATTCCAAATGCTTCTGCTGGATTATATTTGAATGTTATGAAATCCATAAGAAAAGGAGATATATTGCAAATAGGAAGTTATAAAGGAAGAGTTGTTAATATAGATTTAGTTAGTATTACATTGGAAGACAAAACGGGAAGGCTTACTATAATTCCAAATTCGAATGTAATAAAAAGAGAAATAATTAGAGAACGCAAAAAGAATATTAAGAAGTAAATTTTTTAGATTATTGTGATTTAGTATGATAAATGCATATATTTTTTTGGTAACTGAGCCTGAAATAAAACCTGAGGACATATCAGCTAAGTTTTTAAAGAATAAAAATGTAAAAGACATTGTTGCTGTTTACGGAAAATATGATGCAACATTAAAAGTGAGCTTTGATAATTTAACAGATCTTAACAATTTTTTAAAAGAAATGAGAAAAATTGATTGGATCAAAGAAAGTAAACATTATATCGCTCAAGAATAGGAGGTGTTTGAAGTGGTAATAGCATATATTTTACTTCTCGTTAAACCAGGAGAAGAAAACACAGTTGCTGAAAAAATGAATAAATTGGATGAAGTAAATGAAATAAGCGTTGTCTATGGAGAATATGACATAGTTGCAAAAGTAGAAAATAAAAGCATGGAAGAATTGCAAAGTTTTTTAATAAAAAAAATAAGAGCCATGGAAGAAGTAGAAAGAACATCAACACTTATAGCAATTAATTAAAATGAATTTAGCGCCAATAATATTATTGCAATCATATAGAAATATCTTTTTTGATTATTTAGCT
>SLLY01000076.1 GCA_007133845.1 Candidatus Woesearchaeota archaeon | reverse complement strand
TTTTATCTTTTATATTTTTTTCAAATCTCCACTTGTCTTCATAACGCATCCCTTCTTTTTTAGAATTAAATTTTTCAATTTCATTTTTCAAATTTTTCATCTGAATTTTTATTTTATCTTCCCAGCAAATTTCTATTTTATTTTCTTTTAATTTATTGAGTTTTGAGAGTTCGTTTTCTTTTAAATTTGGAAAAAGAGCCTGCGGACCTATTGTATAATATTTTCTTTCAACCTTATCTCCCCACGTAAAATTTCCTTCCTCTTTCTTCATATTAACGATAATAAATTCTCCGAGTTCCAATCCTTTATTTAGATTGTAATACAAATTCCGGAGAGAAATTTTTCCAAATATTTCTTTATATATTTTATATATTTCATAGCCATAACTAGTTTTCTTATATTTTAATATACTAGATATTCTTTCTCGTATATCTGTTTTTAATGGTCTCCCTTTTGGCATAAAAAATAAACAAATTCTTTGTTTATATATTTTAGATATCAATTAAAACGAAAATTTCTCTTCCAACAATATGATCTTCTCTATATTCTTTAATAGGAAAATTAATATTTTTTAATGAATACACAGCCAAACCAGTCGCCTTACATATCTTCTTTATATCACAAGAAATTCTTTTCTTCTGCGTTTTTATTGTGGGCGCGGTAAATGATATTTTTCCACCCTTTTTTATAAATTTTTTAATATTATTCAAAACATCAACAATTAAATTTTCAAATTCATAAATCATTTTATTTGCTTTTCTGTAATCTGGAATTCTTTTTAATAAAACACCTAAAGAAGGTTCTGTTGCAACACCATCCACAATCTTCAATCTAGCCTTTCTTGAATCCCCACAAGAAATTGTATAATCAGATTTTATGTTATATCTTTTATTTAACCAAAAAACATTCTTTTTAGCTCCATTTATTGCAGATTCATCCAAATCAATACCAATAACATTTATGTTTTGCAGAAGCGCTTCTTGTAATATTGTACCAATACCACAAAAAGGATCTAAAAGAACACCATTTCGTTTAACTTGTGAAAGATTTATAAGTATTTTAGAGAGCCTTGGAGAAATTGCAAGTTCAGCTCTTCTTACAGGCTTTTCCATATCTCTCATTTCAATCTCTTTCGAATCACAAACACCTTTTATTATACCGAAATGATATTCCTTTCCTTTGAATATGAAATATGTCTTGTCCATCTTAGATATTTTTGTGGGGCTGCCGATTGCAAAAGTTTTATCTTGTTTCTCTATAGTTTTTCTAACACGTTTAAAAACCCCTCTAAGCCTTTCTCTCTTGAATTTATTTTTTATTATAGAATACAATTTTTCTGAAGCACTACGCCCAGCGAAATTTAAAATAGAATATATGAATTTGGGTTCACTTTCCATATATATTTCATTTTTATCTACATATTCAAAAACATCTTCAAGCCCACCAGAACAATAAACCTCACCAACAGATGTTGTCCCCCCTAATTCTTTTATTATTTTATTAAAATTAATTTTAGAATCTGTCTCAATCACGAGAGCGTTTCTCTGCAAATCAAATTTTTTTATATTCATTTGATTTTTTTCAAAATATGAAAAAATCTCTGCTTTAGAAAGTTCAACATTTCTCCCAAGCACGAAAAGGATTTTCATACAATAAAAAAACAGGCAAAGCTTTTAGATATTTCCATCCGTTAAAAAACAAACATTTTTATATGTTTGATTTAAATTAAGTCTTGGTGGTGCTTAATTATGATGAAAATTCCAGTTGATGAAATTATTGAAAAAATTAAAAATAAAACTAGTATGGATGAAGAGAAAATAAAGCAAAAAATAGAAGAAAAAGAAAAAGAATTATCCGGCTTGGTTTCTAAAGAGGGCGCAGCACACATAGTTGCAAATGAATTTGGAATAAAATTATTCAAACAAAAAGAGAGCGGACTTTTCAAATTAAAAAATATCGCGCCAGGCTTGAAAACAGCATCGTTTGTTGCAAGGGCCCTAACTATAGAAACACCAAGAACATTCAAAAAAGAAGATAGAGAAGGAAAAGTATGTTCGTTTTTAGTAGGAGATGGAACTGGTAAATTAAGAGTTGTTATGTGGGATACAAATCACATAAAATTAATAGAAGAAGGAGAACTGAGTGAAGGAGACATAATAAAAATTACTAATTGTTATGTTAAAGAAGGATATTATGGATTGGAATGCCACACACGTTCTTCAAGTGAAATTATAATCAATCCAGACATTCCGGAAGCAAAAGATATACCACCTATAGATAAACTCATGGAATTTAGTGAGCGAGTAAAAATAAAGGATATAACAGAACCGGGCACATATGAAATAAGAGGAGCTGTAGTAGATATAGCAGACAAAGAACCATTTTTCGAAGTTTGTCCAGAATGCAGAAAAAGCATGAAAGATGGAACATGTCCAAATCATGGAGAAATAAAACCAAAACACTCTATGTTTATATCCACTGTTTTTGATGACAGCACAGGAAATATGAGAGTTGTGTTTTTCGGGAATCAAGCAGAGAAAGTTTTAGATATGTCTGTAGATGAGGCAAAAAAATTAGCGGAAGAGAATAATGATCCAACTTATCCAATAAACAATAAAAAAATGGATGTACTCGGCAAGGAATTAATTATAGAAGGAAGAGTTTCTCAAAATGATTTTTCTGGAGAACTTGAGATGATTGGAAGAAAAGTAATAAAACCAAACCCAGTCGAAGAATCTGAAAGAGTCAAAGAAGAAATAGAAAATGAAAATTAAAATACACACACCACTTTATTCGACTGAGAACTCAGAAAAAATTAAAAATGCATTAGAGGATATATTCTCAATAAAATTCCAAATCAAAAAAGACAAAATAGTCGGAAATTCTAAAGACATAAAAGTGCTTTCTAGGGTAAGAGAAAAAATTCAAAAAGAAAGAATAAAAAACACAGCCCTTTTTTTAATTGAAAATAATAAGAGAGATAACGAATCTAAATTCGAATTAAATAAACAAACTGCTATGATAGGGAAAGTACATTTTGTTGAAGAAGAATATGCACTTGGAAATATTGTAGTTGAATTTGACGATTCTGAAAAAGTAGAAGAATATTTTTCTACTTAACACCTTTAACTAATTTTGCGCCAATATCCCAGTAAAGTACTGTAGCGCCTTCAACTACTTTATCTCTATATTCTTCAGGAATTTCAACTTCAAAAGTTTCATAAGATTCCAAATCCATCACATTCGCTTTTTCTCCAGAAAACGAAATCACTTGCGCGTTTCTTTTGTCTATAATTGGAACTTCTACTCTAGAATCAGCAGAAGAAACCATAGAACGTCTCTTTCCATCAATTACCCCGCCAGCTTCAAGCCTTACTTTTGGTGCACCATGTTTCCCTGGTTTTGAATGTGTAGTTGAAATAACCTTACAAACATCTCCATCGATTATAACAAAACTTCCTTTTTTTAAATCGTTCATTGTAGAGTATTTCTTTTCCATATTTATTTCACCTATACATGTTTTATTAAGTTTTTGTTGCGAGTTTTATATCTACACCTTTTACTGTAGTGCGTCCTCCGTGTTTTGCTAACTTAACTGCTTTTTTGGAAATTTCTTCCGCATACTCGTTAAGCACATTTCTCAACTCTTTCTTCGCGCTTTCACTAACCCTTTTAGCGCCCGCATTTCTTATTATTCTATCCATAGCTGCTAATGCCAAAGAAGCCATTTTTACACCTCCCACGTTTTTATACCATTTTAATAGAACTTATTCACTTTTATTTCTTTTCAATTAATCTTATAGCGCAAAATAGCTGCAAATCCACCAAGTTCTCTCAATTGGACACCTTCTTGAGTTTCTTCAGAGATTATATTGACTTCTGTGCCAAAATTTTTAGCAATCTCTGAGAATTTCTCCACTTTTTCTTCTTCCAAAGATTCAGAAATCAAAAGCTTTTCTACCGCACCGAGTTCTAAATTTTTTTTAACTTCTGCTTCACCATAGGAAGCCAAACCCGTGTCCTTTGCGAGATTTCTTAAGAATTCATCAACCAAATTTTTTTCAGCAATGATTTCTTCTTGTTCAAGCACATCCTCACTCTTTACAACAAGTTCTTTTACACCATGCTCTCCTACATTGCTTATATCTTTAATGGTTATTATTTTCTCTTTATACTTGTTAGGCAAAAAAGGACCATTACTGAAATCTTCTTTCGCAGGCCCAGGACCTCCAACAAGAATTCCCTTCAAAATTTTTACATCATCAAAACATTTTCCTGCTCTATCTCCTATTTTTTTAAAAAAGCGTTTTATTTGCTCTTCCCGCTCTCTCTGGAATCTACGACTGCTTTGTCCCCCAGCTTTAAATTTACCCATAACATTTGATTTCATTTCATCAAGATGATTTATGCTAGTTCCTTTAAGAAGTGCAACCGATGCATTTCTATGATCCAAAACAAGAAGCCCGTATGCATATTTTGCTTCAAGCATCTCTCTTAGAGGTTCTAACACAAACTCAGAATCGCATCTGTATAAACGCACATTCAATTTTTCTGGAGGGTGTATTGCCCACAACTCAAAATCATTTTTACCTTCTTCTGATGAAACATTTCCAGAGAAAAGAACCATCCCGTTTTCTGGGGTTTTCTTATATTTTTTCAATTCCGCAACCATCTTCTCTAATGCTGTTTGGACGTTTTTTCTAACTGTTTTTGATTTTATGTTTGATGCGGTTTCAGCTTCAGAAGCAATCTGATTTTTTACAGAATCTAGATTTTGTCCTGCAGGAACATAAACACTAACGAGTTCTGTGTGTCTACCTTTGATTTTTTCAAGCTTTTTGACAAGCTTTTTTAATTTATATTTTTCTTCCATAAACTCACTCTTTTATGTTATGCATCTGTCTCAAATCATATTCAAAAATTTTTAATTCTTTTGGAATTTCCACACCTTCGATTTCAGCATTCAAACCAAGCCCTCTATCTTTTTTATCTTTCCAAATTTCTGAATTAAAGTCCATCAATTTTTTACTCATATCTATTAAAGATTCATCCGTTTCGTCGTCTTCTGGAAAAGATTCAAGATGGATTGATTCATCTGAAAACATTTCCAACCATATTTTTTCTGTTATGAAAGGACATATTGGCGCTAACAATTTCAACGTTTTTTTAAGAACTGTTCTAAGTGTTTTGATTGCAGCATTTTGTTCAACCTTTTTGAATTTTTCATCTCTATTATATGCTCTAGATTTAACAAGTTCTAAATAATGATCTGCAAAAACATTCCAAGAAAAACTTTTTATTTCATTAGCAGGAATAAAAAAGTTAAATTCTTTATATCCTTCATCACATTTTTTTATTGTTTTATTTAATTCTGCTAAAATCCATTTGTCTGCTTCTTGCAATTCAAACTCCTCTCCCTCTATTTCAAACATTGAGATAAATTTGGAAAGATTCCATAGTTTAGTTAAAAATTTTTGAGATGCATTCATACGCTCTTCTGAATATCTAAAATCATTTCCTACAGATGTTTCTGAAGCGCACCAGAATCTAAAAGCATCAGCGCCGTACTTTTCTAAAACTGGCATGGGTTCTATTATATTTCCAATAGATTTACTCATTTTTTTACCCTTGTCATCAACACCATGCCCATTAACAAATACATGCCTAAACGCAGGTTTTTCAAATAATTGATATGCTCGTAATAAAGTATAATACAACCAACTTCTGATTATATCTTTTCCCTGATTTCGTAGTGAACATGGAAAACTTTTTTCAAATAATTCTGGAAATCTTTTATACCCCGTTATAAACAATTCAGATATTGAAGAATCCATCCACGTATCAAAAGTCCGTTCATCTCCACAAAATTCTTTAGAACCACATTCGCAAATAGCGTATTTTGGTGGAGCATTTTTCCAAGGCTGATAATATTCTCCTGGTTTGGGAAGCCAAGGTTTTTTACACGCATTGCAATACCAAACAGGAATTTCAGTTCCATAATAACGCCGCCTGGAAATTACCCAATCTCTTGATACTGAATTTATCCAGTCCAAAAGATTTTGTTTATATTCCTTGGGATGAAATTTTATTTCATCAACAATCCCTTTCAAATTTTCTTTAAATTCAACCTGTTTGAGATAATATTCAGGCATTGCAACAAATTCAACATTTGTTTTACATCTCCAGCAAACAGGAGTTCTATGATTTATCTTTTCAGATTTTATAAAAGAACCAGACTTCTTCAAATCTTCTATTATATTCTTTCGAGCATCCAAAACATTCAAACCTTTATACTTACCCGACTTCTCACTCATTTTTCCTTCTTTATCAATTAACATTTTTTCAGTTAATTTCAATTCTGTAATTGTCCGTATGTCATTATAATCGCCATAAGAACAAAGCATCATTAAACCAGTACCAAATTCTTCCTTTGCAGAAGGATGAGATAAAATAGGAACAGTCTCATCGTATAAAGGAATTTTCGCTTTTTTACCTTCAAGAGTTTTATAACGTTCGTCATTTGGATTATAAAGTATCGCTGCACAAGCGCCTAACAATTCTGGACGTGTGGTTGCAATCTCCAACTTTTCTCCATTCTCAGTTTCAAAATTCAAATAAACTAAATCTGTGCTTTTATCTTCATATTCTATTTCTGCATCGGCAATTGTTGTGCCACAACTTACACAATAATTATTTGGTTTTGTGTCTTCGTAAATAAGTCCTTTATTCCACAATTCTATAAAAGTGGATTGTGTTATTTTTCGATAATAGGGTTTATCTGTTTCATAATAAAAATCCCCATCATACTCTGCGACTATTCCCATCTTCTTCGCAATATCTGTAACTTCGCCACCAATTTTTTCTGCCCACTTCGCAGTCAATTTTATAAATTCTTCTCGAGGCGTTTCGTGCATCTTTATTTTATGATGTTTTTCAACCGAAACTTCCATAGGCAAACCATTTCTATCTGAACACCACGGAAGAAGAACTTCAAAACCCCTCATCCTCTGGATTCTTGAAATAATATCTAAAAAAGAATATGCTCCTGCACCACCAACGTGCCATCTAGCATTTGCGGTGGGAGGTGGAGTATCTATAGTAAAAATCTCTTTTTTTGTTTTAGGATTAAATTTGAAATATTTAGAAGTAATCCATTTATCAAAAATTTCTTTTTCAAACTCAGGTTTCCATCTCTTTTCTTTAATCATATTTAAAAAAAATAGAAACAATTCTTAAATAACTTTTCTTTTAGTAATGTTTTTAATAAGTAAAATAATATTTTTTATTATGAGTTGGTTATTCGCAGCATTCACACTTATACCTATAATAGTTCTCAAATTTATGCTAAAGAGCACATTGAAAGGGATACCCGGGCTTTTGATAAAATTAGGAATCGGATTTGGAGCCGCGTTTGGTGCGGCAGCAGTTTCAGGTTCGTGCCCCCAACTAGGTTTGGTATTAATTGTTTTCGCTATAATAATGGGAGAATTCTTCGGTACACTTGGAGCATTTTTAGGCCCAAGATTACCATGGATTGGAAGCGCAATAGAACCTGCAGTAGCACCCATTTCAGGAAGTTTGTACATACTTCTAATTCTTACACTTATACTTTTTATATTGCATATTCTTTCTATACTTGCAATAATCCCGATAATAGGCACGATAATCCTAATAGCAGATTTAGTAATCCCTCTTATCATAATTGCAATAATATGGAGTTCTTACACAGGAGCGATTGGAGGTATTTCTGATTGCATAGGTGGCGGGCTGATAAGCATTCCCGGTATAAGAGGAGATGTTGGGATTGGCATTTGAACTTAAATGCCCCAGATGCAATAGAAAAAGAAAATTCATACCTAGAAATAAGAACAATTTAAGAAATAAAAGACTCCAATGTTTTTTCTGCGGAAAAAATTTTTCGGTAAAACAAGGATTATAATCCAGCCTCATTTTTTAATTTTTTAGCAACATCTGTTTTTTCCCACGGAAAAGCGTTTCTTCCGAAATGTCCATATGTGGCTGTTTTTTCATAAACAGGTTTTCTTAAATTCAATGTTTTTATTATGCCACTTGGAGACATGTCAAAATTATTTTCAATCAATTCAAGAATTTTTTCTTCAGAAATTTTGTTTGTCCCTTTTGAATCAATCATTATAGAAACCGGTTTAGAAACGCCTATTGCATATGCAATTTGTATTTCAAATTTATCTGCTAAACCCGATGCAACCACATTTTTTGCAATATATCTAGCCATATAAGATGCAGAACGATCAACCTTAGATGGATCCTTACCTGAATACGCTCCACCTCCGTGACTCCCCACACCTCCATAAGTGTCAACAATTATTTTTCTGCCAGTCAAACCAGTATCTCCGGGTGGACCGCCTATAACAAATCTTCCTGTAGGATTTATGAAATATTTTGTTTTTTTATCTATCAATTCTCCACAAAAAGGACGAATTACTTTTTCAATGATTTTTTCTTTGATTGTTTCATTTTTAATGTTTGGATCATGTTGTGTGGATACGACAATTGTATCAATCCTTTTTGGTTGCCCTTCCTCATATTCTACCGTAACTTGCGATTTTCCATCTGGTCTAACCCATGGAAGCGTTCCATCTTTTCTAACTTCTGCTAACTTCATGGTTAATTTATGAGCTAGAGTTATAGGAAGAGGCATCATCTCTTTTGTTTCATTTGTTGCGTAACCATAAACAAGTCCTTGGTCTCCAGCACCCAAATCTTCTTTAACAACTCCTCTCGCTATATCTGGAGATTGTTCGTGCAACGCAACCAGAACAGCACAAGAATCAAAATCAAAACCATATTTTGGATTCGCATAACCAACTTTTTTTATAACTTCTCTCGCAGTCTTTTGAACATCTACATAACCTTCAGTGGTTACCTCACCAGCTACAATAATTAAACCGCGTGTTGCAAGAGTTTCAACAGCAACCCTAGAATAGGGGTCCTGACCAATTAATTTATCTAATATCGCATCAGAAATTTGATCACAAATTTTATCAGGGTGTCCTTCAGTTACAGATTCTGACGTGATTAGTTTTTTCATGTTTATAATAAAAGTTAACTTTTTAAATAAACATTACTATTTTTCAGATATGGCCCGGTAGCTTAGTCTGGTGGAGCGCAATCTAATAAAAAAAGATGCTTAAACGCCTGATAAGCGTGAGGTCGAGAGTTCAAAAGCACCTTTCTTTGGGAAAGAAAGCTGCACCAAAGAAAATGCATGAAAGTCTCTCCTGGGCCATATTCTATTTTTATTTAATTGAAATTTAAGAAATTTAAAATTTAAAAGAAAAAAATCATTGAGAATTTTCCTGTTGTTCAGAAAATTCCCCTAATCTAAATTGTCTGCTAAAAGAAACATCTTCATATTCTTCTACTTCGTCTTTCTCCATACCCTCACCTGCCAAAGCTATGTTATTTGAAAAACCTCTTTGTTTATATACACTCATTTACTTCGAAATGGATTTAGTAAAGGTTGTTTTGTAGTATATACTTTCAGTTCTCCTTTTTGAGTGAATCGTATTTTTTCTTAACTTCTTCAATATCTATGCTATCAATTAAAATTTCAGGTTTTTTTATCTCATGTCCCGCTTCCATACCAACTTTGAGTTCACTCCACACCAATTCTCTATCTATATTGAGCGTTTCCCACAGCTTCTCTGAAATGGAAGGAGTAAACGGACGCATAAAAACCGCTAAAGCCTTCACCAATTGCATAGATGTGTATATTGTCGCATCCCGCTTTTCTACGTTTTTCCAAGGTTCTCTCTGCTGGAAGTATGTGTTAGCTTCTCTACAAAGATTAATAATCATATCAATGGCATCTTTCACATTTCCTGCATCAAGTATTTCTGAAACAACAGATTCTGTTATGTGTATTTTATCTATGAGCGCTCTATCTGCTTCATCTAATTCTGCATTTGGAACCTTCAAAATATAATTTTTATCTAAAAATTGAAGTGTTCTATTAACAAAATTACATAAATCTCCAATTAAAACCATGTTTATTGTCTTATTGAGTTCTTTCCAAGAGAAAGATGTGTCTCTCGATTCTGGTCTATCGTACAACAAATAGAATCTCCAATATGGGGCCGGAAGAATCTCCAACGCATCATCCATAAATATTCCAACATTTCTACTTTTTGAAAATTTTTCATTTTCTATCCAATTCAAATACTCTGTCGCAGAAATTATATCTGGCAAATGATATCCTTTTTCAGATGCTATTAATTGAGCAGGGAAGAAAATTGTGTGGAAAGGTATATTGTCCTTTGCCATTGTATATATTTGTTTAACATTATCTCCCATCCAGAACTCTTTCCATCTTTCAGGTTTTTCTTTATCCATAAAATATTCTTTTGTAGCCGAGACATAACCTAATGCTGCCTCACCCCAAACATAAATTATTTTATCTTCTGCGCCCATAAATGGTGCGTGAATACCCCATTTTAAATCTCTAGTTATTGCTCTAGGTTTTAACCCTTCATTTAAGAAATTTTTTGTCATATTAACAACATTTTTACTCCAACCTTCCTTTCTACTATCCACAAACTTTTCTATGTTTGGTTGCAGTTTTTTCAAATCTAAAAACCAATGTTTAGTTTCTTTGAAGATTATATTCGAATGATTGCAAATTTTACATTTAGGCTCTTTCAATTCCTCAGCTTCTAAAAGAGTGCCACACTTTTCACACTGATTACCCTTCGCATAGGCATATTCACATTTAGGACAAACACCTTCTATGAAAGCATCTGCGAGAAAAACATTACAATCTTTACAAAACGCTCGCTCTTCCTCCTTCGTTATTATATTACCATTTTTTTCCATTTCCATATAGATTTCTTCAACAAAATCTTTATGATTCTCTGATTCTGTATGCGTATAATTGTCAAATTCTATGTTGAAATTTTCGATTAATTTTTTTAGATAATTATGATTTTTTTCTAAAAGAGATTTAACATCTATGCCTTTTTTAGCAGCTTCAAATTCAGCACGAGTTCCATGCACATCAGTTCCAGAAACATAAAGTGTATCGAAACCCTTCATTTTATAATATCTTGCAAAAACATCTCCCGACAAAAGAGAAGACATTAAATTACCTAAATGTGGCATTGAGTACCCATAAGGCCAAGCCGAACAAACTAAAATCTTTTTCATTAAACATCACCAAAAAATTTCAAAAATTACAGAATTAAATACTTAAGGTTTTTATTTATATTTGTGCAGATGCATTTTGTTATATGGAACTTTCTAATTCTCCCGAACATCTTTTTTATAAGCTTTAAAAATTTCCAATAAATCCTCAGATAATTTTTCTTTATTTTCAGAGTGTTCATATACAAAAGATTTTTTTTCTATGTAACTCATCAATTCTTCTGGGGTTGAATTTGAATATTTTAATAAATGTATGAATGGTTCAATCTCTAAACCAGCATCTATTATTTTTATCTCCCTGTCCCCTATTTTATATCCTAAACATCTATGGGCTTCCTTTTCTCCAAGTATCGAAAGTTCAATTTTTCCCCCATCCATTTCAAACGTCGAAATAACCCCACGATTCTTCTCGTATTCCTTTCCTTTTTTTAGAAGTTCTCCTTCTATACTTTTAATTTTTTCAAAAGTTAATTCTCCATAAGGTTTGTAATATCTTGAATTTCCCATATCGTTTTGAATATATCCGTTTTCAAGAACGTCCTCATCAAATGCAGTAGGCGGTTCACCCTCTCCTTTCCACAATAACTTCTTTAGTCTTTCTCCTGCCCACACCATTTTTTCAACTTCATCCATTTTTTCATCAGACATATTTACCACCCTATAATATAAAATTTTTAATGTTTATATCCCTTTTTAAATTTGAAAAAACGTTTCTAGTAAAGATTATAAAAAACCAACTTTTTTCATTATCATGGCTGAAAAGAAAACACAAGGACTAACTGTAAAAAAAGAAAATTTTAGTGAATGGTATCCTGAAGTAATCCAAAAATCCGAACTTGCGGATTATTCAATGGTAAGTGGTTGTATAATTTATAGACCTTACAGTTATTCCATATGGGAAAAAGTTAAATCAGTTTTAAATTCAGAATTTAAAAAATTAAATGTTAAGAATGCTTATTTCCCATTACTGATTCCCGAATCCTTGTTTAATAAAGAAAAAGAACACGTTGAAGGTTTTAATCCGGAAGTTGCATGGGTCACAAAAGGAGGAAATTCTGAACTCGATGAACCTCTTGCAATACGTCCAACCAGCGAAACAATAATCTACGATTCTTATTCGAAGTGGATTCATTCATGGAGAGATTTACCATTAAAATTAAATCAATGGTGTAATGTGGTTCGGTGGGAATTCAAACATCCACGCCCATTTTTAAGAGGAAGGGAATTCTTATGGCAAGAAGGACACACCGTTTTTGCAAATAAAGAAGAAGCAGAAAAAGAATGCACAGATATACTGGACATTTATTATAAATTTGTAAAAGAATACATGGCATTAGAAGGGACAAAATCATTAAAAACAGATAAAGAAAAATTTGCAGGAGCTGTTTATTCAAAGTCATTAGAGTATATGATGCCTGACGGAAAAATGATTCAGGGACCAGATGCTCATTTTGATGGAAAAAAATTTGCAAAAGCATATAACATAAAATTTTTAGATAAAAATTCAGAAACAAAATATGTTTATCAAAATACTTGGGGATTCAGTACTAGAATGCTCGGAGTAATGTTTGCAATGCATGGGGACGACAAAGGGCTTGTAATCCCACCGAAAATTGCGCCAACTCAAATAGTAATTATCCCAATCTACAAAGAAGAAAATAAAAAAGAAGTAATTAAACACGCAAAAGAAATTTCAAAACAATTAAACAAATTTAGAATTCACTTAGACGATAGAGACGAATACACACCAGGGTGGAAATTCAATGAATGGGAATTAAAAGGAATCCCACTAAGAATAGAAATTGGCCCAAGGGACATAAAAGAAAAAGCAGTTGTAGTTGTCAGAAGAGACACAGGAAAAAAAGAAAAAATAAAAATTAAAGATTTAAAAGAAAAAATCCCAACACTTCTTGAAAATATCCAAGAAACTCTTTACAAAAAATCTAAAAAATTTTTGGACGAACACACAAAAAAAGCAAAAGATTACGAAGAACTTAAAAAGTTAGTAAAAGAAGGAAGAGTTCTTGTAAAATGGTGTGGGTGTGTGGAATGTGAAAACAAAGTTAAAGATGAAACTGGTGCAAAAACAACAGGAATCCCACTTAATAATATAGATGCAAAAGGAGAATGTGCTATATGTGGAAAACCAGCAAAGTATAATGTTTACTTTGCAAAGTCATATTAATTTTTTATAAAAAATTTTGTTTATTATTTGTAAACTTTGTCATGATGTTCATATTCTATAAA
>SLLY01000062.1 GCA_007133845.1 Candidatus Woesearchaeota archaeon | reverse complement strand
TTTTATTTTTCTTATTTTTTTATTTTTAAACAATATCTTCATTTGATGCTTGGAGTACAATTAAATCTTCAGTTGTAAGTTTTTTCTTTTGTTTGAATTTTTCTTTTATTTCGTTTGTTTTATCTTTAATCATTTTATCTTTCAATTTCTTTTCTTTTTCTTCTCTTTGTTTTTTTTCTTTGAATTTTTCTTTCTTCTCAATTTTTAAATTTTTTTTAATTGCATCAATTTCTTTGTTTAAATTATCAATTTGTGGGTCCAATGCATCTATCTTTTTAGAAATTTCTTTTCTCTTATCTTGAAATTCATCTATTTCAGATTGAATGTTTTTCCATTGTTCAGAATAAGAAACAACAGTTAAATGAAAAAGATGTTTTTCTTTCTCAAGTTTTCTTATCTCTTTTTGAATTTTAATCTTTTTACTTATCTTTTTTTGTTCTTTTTTTATTTTTTTGTATTCTTTTTTGAGTTCTTTTACTTTGTCGTTGATTTCTTTTTCTTTCTTATAAGGCATAACGTCTGTTTGAACTTTCCATTCTAATCTGTTTATTGTTTTTTCAAGTTCTTTTGGTTTTTCTGAAAGTTTAACATCTGGAATCTTTTTTATTTTCTCTACAAGTTTTTTTATCTTATCTGTTATTTTGTCTCTTTCTTTTTTATTTTTTTTAACTATTTCAGTTATTTCTTTTCTTTTGGATATTTTTGAATCTATATTTTTATTAATACTTTTAATCTCATTTATTAATTTAGTTTTCTTGGAAATAAGTAATTTAATTTCTTGTATTTTATCTCTTAATTCGTCGTGATTCATAAACATTTAACTTTTTTTGGATTTAAAAATTTAAGGATTTGTATGCACCAGCCGGGAAACTCGCAATTTTTTAATCAAACTTTTTTCATATCATGCTTTCAAATCAAAACAGACAGCATCTTCAAAAAAATTGTATCGAACCCGGAACGCAAGCTGTTTCCAATCCTTTCTTTTAGTAAAAATTTTCTTTTTAAGAAAAGATTGTGGGAAGCTCGTATCATACCACTAGACCACTGGTGCAGTTAATATTATAAAAATTATAAATGCGCCGACCGGGATTTGAACCCGGGTCACAAGCTATCTCCGCTTCTTCTTTGGTGTAGTTTCCTTTTCCAAAGAATGGTGCGTGGAAGGCTCGTATCCTAACCATTCTCCAACCTTACCTGCTGCTTTTTTTAATGAAGCTTTTCTTCGCAAGAAAAGGTTCCTAGACTATCGGCGCATTTTAAAATTAATCGAACAGTGCAATTCCGCCCGCAACACTGTCTTCAAGTTCTTGAATCTTTTTTAATAATTTTTCTTTCTCTTCTCCTGTTATTTTTTCCGCTTTTTTAAGTGCTTCTTTAATATTTTCATTTTCGAATTTTTCTTCATCTGCTTTAATGATTAAATAAAATCCTTTTTTTTCTATTCCTAATGTTTGAGCTCCTTCATATCTAAAACCCATCATTTTAATATTTGGGTTTTCCAAAACTGATTTGTCTTCAGTATAATAAATATTTTCAACTACTGCCATTGTTTCACCTAATTAAATGTCAATTCTACTTCTTTTAAATTTTTTGTTTTGAGAATATTAATTAATTTCTATTTTTTTCTTTTGTTTTTCTTTTGCCTTTTTCGCTTTTTTAACTTTAACTTTTAAAACACCTTTTTTATACTCTGCTTCTGCAGTTTCAGGTACTATTTTTGCTGGAAGTGTTGTATAAATATTATAACCTTTGTAACTTCTTTCTCTTCTAAAAAAACCTTCTTTTTCTTCTAATTCTTCTTGTTTTCTTTTTGCTTTAACAGAGATAGAATCTTCTGTCAAAATCAAATCAATATTCTCTTTTTCCACACCTGGCATATCTATATTTATAAAAACATTATCTTCTGTTTCTGATATGTCTGTGTCTGCACTCTTCAAATCTGAAAATTTTGCCTGCTTAGACAAATCTTTAAACATTTTATTCATCTGATTCTGCATATCTTTCATTTCTTCAAAAAAATCTTCGAACATTTTGCATCACCTCAATTTATACTACATATACAAATTTATAAATTTTTTTTAAGAAAAAAAGAAAAAAAAGAATTAACAATCTAAAAATGTCTGTTCAAAGACAAATTCAGGTGTTTTTTCCATGCATTCAATTAAAACGACATCATATGGAGCTGTAATTACTTGTATAACTGGACAATCTCCTGGATATGTTTCCAAAACATATATAATCACATTATCTTCTGTTTCTGTTACTTCTGTTATTTCGATGTTATATCCTCCGGTTGGTTGTTCTCCAAAGAAAACAGCTACAACTACATTTTCATTGAAATCAATATCGGTTTCTTCTCCAAATATTTCTTCGTATTCTTCTGCACTAGTTATAAACAATTGCTCTTCTTCTTCGTACCACATTTCAGGTACTTCTTCCTTTATGTTTTCAAATGGAATAACTGTTTCTTCAACAATTATGTCTTCTGTGGGTTGTCTATCTAATAACAGATAAGCTCCACCCAATATCAAAATCACTGCTAATACGATGCCAAGATTTCCAAATGCTTTTTTATTTACCATATCAATAAAAAAGAAAACATACCTTATAAAGATTTTTAATTAAAGAAATTTAAATTATGTACTTGGATCTACAACCCTTCCTAAAAATAAAATGTTTCCTGTTTCTCTATGTCGAATCATAAATATGAAAGGTCTATCTACTATGAATGTGGTTGGAAAAACTGCAGAAACGCGTTCAATAGTCACTGCGGTGGCCGCAGCTGCTTCTGTTCCCTTTTCATCTACTTTAACAAAAGCATTATGTATAACGTCATTTATTACAACTCTTTCTGAATCTATCATTTTTGAAAAATCGGATTCCGATTCAAATGCGGTCGGCATTCCCATATCTTTTAAAACATCATGTAAATAGTATTCGGTATTAAATTCAAACTTTGGAATTTGTATATTTCCTAATTTAATTTTACTCATTTTATCTACTAAAATTTCAATATTTTCGGATTTTAATTCAGATTCAATTGATTCTATATTTTCTTTTGGAAGAATAATTATCATTGAAATTTCTTCACCCAAATAAGGAAGTTCTAACATCTCTAATTTTTCATTTTGAACATAATTGAATCTTTCATCTTTAGGATCCATACTCATCATTGGAACTTGAACAACATCATCTGGGGTTATATAAAAATTTCTTTCCATTGTGTTTGCCTCATCAAACTCAATCAACCAATCACCCTTGAAATAGATTGCATTTGTAATTACTAAAACTGTTAAAGGATTGACATCATTTTCTTTTAGAAGTTCGTCTATTCTGCCAGATGTCTGTTCTTCTATGAATCTGTTTATTGTCTGTCTTGATGACTCTGTTTCTCTAACAAAATCTAAATTCGCTGCTTTTGCACCATAATATCTCTCCACATTATTTAAATAATCACCAAGGAACGGATAATCTTGTTGAGCCCATAATGCATTTCCAGTTCTTAATTCATAAGGTGCCCTTCTTTTATTTAATTGATTATAAATTGCTGCAAAGTTTGGTCTTAAATCATCTATTTCTGGAAAGTGAAAAAC
>SLLY01000051.1 GCA_007133845.1 Candidatus Woesearchaeota archaeon | reverse complement strand
TTTTTTTTTATGTTTTTATTATTTTTAACTAGCTTTTTATATTCTTTTAATTGCGGTCCAGTTCCTCCTAATATTAAATAAAATTTTTTCCCCTCATTTGCTTTTTTAAAAGATTCAATCAAAAAAGGTATTCTTTTTTCTAAACTTATTCTTCCAAGATAAAAAAATAATGTAGCATTTTTTGGAATTTTATGTTTTTTTCTAATGTCCTTTGTTTTTTCTTTTTTTAATTTAGAGATATCTATTCCATTTGGAATAATAACAGTATTTTTTATTTTATGTTTTTTTAATTCTTCAAAAATACCTTTTCCAAGCGCTATTGTTTTTGTGCATCTTGTGTAAAAAGTCTTCAAATATTTCCAAGTGGGTATTCTCAGAATTTTTTTTACCATTTTTTTATTTGAACTGGTTAAATGTTCTGTATATTCACTAATTAAAGTGTGAAATGTTCCTATCGATGGTTTTTTTCTCTTTTTACTCAAATATAAACCAAAAATTCCCATTATAAACGGAGTATGTAAATGAAAAATGTCAGGATTTTCCATTTCAATTATTGTTTGAACCTTGAAAAGATTATCAGGATTTGTAAGGATATAACCCGGATAACTTTTTATTTTTGAACCAGAAAATTTGTATATTCTTACACCCTCAAATCTCTCCATACATGTTTTTTCTCCAGGTGCAAAAACAATTACATCAATCCCATTTTTTTTTAATTCCTTTATTTGTTCACATATTACAGTTGTCACTCCATTTATTTGAGGTAGAAATGTGTCCGTGAATATAGCAATTTTCATAATATCATTTTATAGATATGGCCCGGATGAGACTCTCACAACCTTTCTTTTGTTCAAGTTTTTCTTTCGCAAATAAAAGATTGTTTTGAACTCATGACCTCTGGTTTTCCGAGACGCAAGGAAATCCTTGCGCGCCATATAAGACCAGCGCTCCGCCAGACTAAGCTACCGGGCCATATATGTAAAGAAATTTATTTAACTTTTAAAACTTACGCATTTAGTTTTTTATGTTTCTGCGCCCCAAATAATGATTCCAACACTCGCAAAAATTAATAATAAAAAGTATATTGTTTGAAATTCTCTTACATTTTCTCTAAATTCATATCTTTGTTGGGGTGATTCAATAAAAACATTTAGTGCACTAGAAAATATAGAGAACCAAATAACGATCCCTATCACAATTATCCCAACACCAAAAAAAATTTTTCCTATTGACATTTTAATCACCAAATTTTTTCATTGCAATCAAACCAGCTAGAATTATACATATTCCTATAACCGGCCACCATATTCCCAAGTGTGATTGTATAGAGTTATAAGTTCCCACATCAATACCAATTAAAAATAAAAAATCTGGAGATATGAAAGTGTAAACGACAAAAAATCCAAGAATCATTACTAGAACGCCTATCATTATTTCCCTAAATTCCATACTTTTTTAATTAAATTGTTATTAATAAATTATTGGGTTTAAGAAAAGTAAATAAATCAAATACGTTTTCGATTTTTTATGAAAGCATTACTTGTTATTGACATGCAGAAGGGAAACAAATATATATTTAATAATTTATATAATAGAGAAAAAATGATAAAAAACATTTCTAAACTAATTGATGCTTTTAAAGAAAATAAACAAAAAGTAATCCAAATTAAGATTTGGATAAAAAATTCTGAAAATTCTTCATTATCCAAAAAATTTCCTGAAGTGGGAATTGCAGGAACCATGGACGCAGAAATTATGGACGAATTAAAAAATAAAGATTACGATAAATTTATTGAAAAAACAAATTATTCAGGATTTTGGAATACAGATTTGGATGAATATTTAAAGAAAAACAACATCAAAGAATTATATTTAACTGGTATACATACTGGTTGTTGCATTCTATTTACTGCAGTTGATGCTTTTTACAGAGGATATGATGTTTATGTTGTAAATGATGCGGTTTCAAGCGTTAGTGATAAAGAAGGAATAAAAAAGAAGATTAAGAAAATAAAAGAACTTATTGGAGAATCTATTTCTACTGAAGAACTTATAAAAAATTTGAAATAAAAAGGCATAGAGGGTTACTATAATAATCATTTCTTATGAATGTGAATGCTTCTTCCTCTCCATCTTACAGATTTAATCTGTTCATAACGTGTTCGGTTATTTTCCTCGCGTTTTCCCGTCAATTTTTAAATTTATTTTAAAATTTTACCCAACTTTTATATTCATATTGAACATATAAGAATTGATTTATTCATTAGATGATTATGTAGGTGGTGTTTTTAATTTTATATAATAGAAATGTTTATAAGTAACTACTTATCAGTGATATATAGGTGATGATATTGAATAATGTATTGCAAAACGTTCAGAAATTTGAAGATTTAGTAGGTGAACTAAGGGATAGTATTGGACCATGCAATTCAAAATATTCTCTTGTTGAAAAGATTCCTGAGGTAAATAAGAGGAAAGATGGAGTGATATACTCTGACGATAAAGTTTCTCTTTTGATGATTGAATACGTCAATCTTTTGAGGAGATTAGATGGAAAAGAGGAGTTTGATATTTCTATATCTGGAATCTATGCAAAAAAAGAAAATATGTTAAGTGATTATGAAAAAAGAGTCAAGGAAGACG
Organism: Candidatus Woesearchaeota archaeon; assembly: GCA_007133845.1. GTDB lineage: Archaea > Nanobdellota > Nanobdellia > CSSed11-243R1 > CSSed11-243R1 > CSSed11-243R1. Next base: position 10,875 of record SLLY01000051.1, on the reverse strand, counting down.
GATTGAATAATGGGGGTTCCGCATGTTATGATTTTGGTGAAGATATTATTAAAATTTACAATATGTCAAATATAAAATTAATGGATGAAACACTTAAAGAAGAATTGGACGGTGAAGTTCCTGTAAAATCTCTAGAGGCACTTGTTTCACACGAGAATGCTCACAGAGAATTCAATAAAAAGTTCGGAAGAGTTAAAGAGTGGGACTGGAAAACAAATAAATATGAAGAAGATAAAGCCTTCCAGTATAACTTGGAAAGCATAGAACAAGAAATTGACGAAGGCATAGCTTATGGTATGGGAACTCTTGCTACAAAAGGTAAGATAAAACCCGCAGTTCCAAAAGGACTATACGCTCCGGAAGTAGATGAAGATTATGTTGATGAAGAAGCAGAGAAAGAAACATCAGAATACTTTTTGGAAAAATATGGAGAAAAGGATTGGTGGAAAGATGGTAATTTTGAGTGCTGGGAAAATATGAAAGATGTTGTTGAAGAATTTAAAACAAAATATGATGAAATTTTCAATAGGATTTATAATGAAATAAATGACAGAATAATCCGTGAGGATGATGATGGAAAGAAAAGAAGTTCAATAATCTCTGTAGCTGAGAAGTTTATAGAGGTTGCCAAAGACGAGGGAGAAGAAGTAGCACTGGTTAAATTTTACGATGCCTATCAAACATTCAAAAATTATGCGATGGAAGGGAAAATTTTTGACATATTCTCTCATTTAAACATTGAAAAAAATAAAGAATATAACTCTTTTGAATAACTTCTAAAAAAGATAAAATAATAAAAACGCCCGGAGCAGGGTATTCGGACTTTTTTATTTAGTCTCTCGAACCTGCAACCTACAGCTTAACAGGCTGTCGCTCTACCATTGAGCTACCCGGGCAATATTTTATTCATGTTACATATTATTTAAAAAGTTTTGTTTATTCTATCCAATCTTTATTCTTTATTTTTTCAGGAAGATATGTCTCAGATACAAAACTAATTCCTCTCGTTACAAGCGCATCAAGTTCTACCTTACCTTTTGCTTCTTTCATAAGTTTGAATTGTTTTTGCCATTCTTTCTTATTTTCAAACCAATCATATTTTTTCAGTTGTTCTAATCTCTTCAAGTCTACCTTTTTGAATTTGATTTTTTGCTTTTCTAATTTATATTTTTTAATATCTTCACCAGTCAATCCAAGGAATTTTGCCTCTGGAATTGCAAGTTTGTCTGAAAGGTGAGCAAGTGAAATTGAGCCAAATTTCAGAACAGAGTAAATGTAAAATCCCCAAGGGTCAAAGTCAGTTAATACATATATTGGAAGATTATGTTCTTGATTAAGTCTCTGAAGTAATCTTCTTATACCTCTTGTTGCCTGTCCTTGAGATGCAATTATTACACAGTTCATTTTATCCCAAACCTTATCTTCGTTAAGTCTTTCCCACATTGCAGCCTTTTCCATGTATATGATAAATTTTGCATCTATTTTTTTAAATTTTATATTTTCAGTATTAGAGGGTATAGCCCATCCTCCACTACCTAATTTTCCCCAATTAATTCTATCTCCTTTATCCTCAATTATTATTTTTCCTGCAGCTGCCCCATTTTTGGAAGCGTTAACATGAAGCTGTTCTCTTGTAAGTTTCGCAATCACTTCTAAATCTTCTATCGCATCGTTACTTTCTTTCTGTTCATCTACAACGTCTATATTTGTACCAGGAAGTGTTTTACGAAGCGCATAAAAAACCTGTCTGAGGCTAAGGTGCTTATCAACTTCAATTAATTCTTTAGCAAGAGCCGCAACCTCCATAGTTTGCACAAATTTTCTTATATGCGATATGTTAAAGAAAAATCTTTTGGAAGAAGAATCTCCTATTTCTAGAACCTGTTTTTCAACATTGAAGTTTACATTCGAAAGAGAACGTATTGGAATATCCAAATAAGGATTTTCTCCACTTTTAATTTCATTTAATAATTTTTCTCCAAGTTCTTTCAATTTTTTCTGAGATTCTTGTTTAATCGTCATTTTCATCTACCTCTTCTTCATTTTCATTAAATTCTTTATCATCTCTTTTATCTCCATTTGCATTATACTTTTCGGAAAGAGTTTTTTTAAGATATTCTTTTATTTTTTCTTCCTCTTTGCCAGTTAATTTAGAAAGTGAGCCTGCAAACTCAGGAAGGTATGTTTCAAAAAGATTAATTCTTTTCTGCTTTCTCTTTTCTTTCATCTTCGCACGAAGATACATTCTAAGCTTTCTTGCGCAATCTTGAACCGATAGCTTCATCTCTTTTATTATGTCTGGGTAATTCGCAATTGCACTTTTACCTTCCGAAGTATAAGGAACCCAAACGCTTGCTAGATGTATAAGAACTATATATGGTCCCACAGGATATCCACTTGAAGAGACATTATCAACCTTGTATTGCCTCCAATTCATTTCTTTTATTGCTTTTGTTGTTGCACAACCTGATGCATCATAGAGTAAAGGTATTTTGTTTGCATACCTCAATCTTTGCGAAGAATCTTTAGGTATGTCTCCACCATAAGCTATAGCAGCTTCGACTAAAAATGGAATTCCTTTGTAAACTGCGGGCCTTCTAGAAGATACCGCAACGAATTCTGCATTAGTGTCAGATAAAATACTTTTTCTCAAATCTTTTTCACTAATTGGACTCAAACAATTTGTTGGAGGTCTCTGAAGATTTGCTTTATGCAAAGCCCTAAGAAGTTTTTCAATTTCATTATTTGTGAGTTTTTTAGGATCGGCTCCAGAATCTATATTTACTTTTCTTAAAAGGTCCTTCGCCATATTATTGCTAACTCTCGTGAGTTCTTTAACAAGAAATTGACTAACTGTTGTTTGATTTGTTATTTTAAGCAAATCCTTCAATTGTCCAAATTCCAGTCCGTGTGGATGTGGTTTTATTTCCTTAGGTTCTTCTGGAAGTTTATTCGAAGTTCTTTTAAAAATAATTTTCCTTTTCTTTGGTTCTTTAAGAACAAAAGAAACATGCGGATTAACTATTGATGTTCTCCTTATAAATTCATAAACAGATTTATTTCCACTTCTTCTGTAATCTGCTTCAATTACAAGTTCTATTTTTGTTCCATGTTCGTATTCAAAATCTTCAACATACTCTTTTGAATGAACTATAGGTTCGTTTTGATCTGCTATAGATAAACTTAATTTAACTGCTTTTTCTTTTGATTGTGTTTTGGAAGTTATTATTGCTGGAGTTCCTGTTGTTTGTTGAGCATATAAAACTGTTGAAGAAATTCCAATCCCTTGTTGTCCTCTAGATTGTCTTAATCTATGAAATTTTGAACCATAAAGAAGTTTACCAAATACATTAGGGATGTTTTGTTCAACAATACCAGGTCCATTATCCATAACAGTTATTCTATACTTCAAAGTTCTTTCTTCAACATCTGCTTTTTTCCCATTTACATAAACTTGTGGTTTTTTTGCGGATGTAAAAAGTAATTTTATCTCTTTTCCATCGACATTATAAAATTTTTCATTTTTTTCAACTCTTGAAGCACGTATTTTTTCACCAAACAAAACTACATACCAACTATCTCCACTTTTCACTAAATCTGCTACGGGTATGTCATCATCTTTTGGAATAATTACAAGTCCATGTTCCTCTTTTTTTATCCTGACTTTTATCTCAGGTAATTCAAAATCTCTTTTCTTCTTTTTTAATTCATAAGCATGTTCTTCAGTCGCGTCGAGTGAATTATCGACGGCTTCTTTTATTACTACAAGCATCGCTTTTAATGGATTATCAAAACCAAGTAAATGTTTGTTTTTTTTGAAGAATTCAGCTACTGAAACCGATTTCATTCTTTTTCCCATCTCTTCAGCAATGTCTTGTGATGTTACAGCCAAAATTTCAACCTCCTAATATTCTTTCTTTCTCCCACTTTTTCCTTTCTCTTTCAACCATTTTGAAAACAGTCGAATGTTGGCATCCAGATAAAAGCATTTCAACAGCTCTTTTTGCAAGTAAAACTTTTTTTGTTTTACCTATTATGCAAATTGTTTTTCCGTACACAGATATATATGTTTGGGTTACTTCTTCTATCGTTCTCTTCGATTTTCCTTCTTTTCCTATAACTCTTCCTTTCAACCTCAACATAGATTTGTCTGTTTTTGCCCAATTTTTTAATTCTATCAATTCTGATATATATCCTTCATTTAAAATCAATAACGCTTTTTTTGGAGAAAAACCTCTACCTATCGCTTTTACTATTTTTTTTGTAATCCAAGCATCAAAAGAATCACCACCTATTTCAACAGCACCCTCAGTGTCAACTTTAATTTTAGTTTTTGTTTTTTCTTCTATTTCTTTTTTTGTTTCTCCAGAAGTACCTATGAGAATCGCAACTCTTTTTTTTGGTATTTTTAACAACTGGATTTGTTTTTCACTTTCCATAATTTAAACATCTTTTATTATTCTCTTATATATCTTTTTTGATTCTTCTACTTCAACATTTTGTTTTTTGAACCATTTCGAAATGTTTTTTATATCTCTTTTTAATAATTCTTCAGCAATAGGATGGTCTTTTAGAACACCCTGTCCAAAATCTATGAAATACGGTTCTTCTTTATAATTTAGTATGTTATATTCACTTAAATCTCCATGAATTAAGCCCGCTTTTTGATATAAATCATTAATCATATTTAAAACTTTCTTTAACCATTTTTTTGGGTTTCTTGGAGGATTATTTTTAGCAATTGGCGCTGATTTTTCATTTTCTCCTATAAAATCCATTATTAAGATGTTATTTCTTGAAATAATGGGTTTAGGTACGTTTAAACCTGCCTTTTCAGCTAATTTTAGATTTTTAAACTCTTTTTGAGCCCATACATTAACTATGCTTTTTTTTGTTTTTTTTATATTCTCGAACCTTCTATCTCCATTTATATATTTCCACATATTTTGAAAATTACTTGTTTCTATCCTGTAAATTTTTACTGCTACTTCTTTTCCTAAATGATTCTTTGCAAGAAAAACATTTCCTTCTTTTCCTGTTGAAATTATACCTATCAATAAATCTATATACCCGTCATTAGCGAGCTTATATATCGTTTTTTCAGTAGAGTGATCGAAAACTTCTTTATAAGTTTCAAATCTATTTTTAGACATATTTAAGAAAATAAGAGAAGAGTTTATATTCTTTTGTTTCAAAAAGTAATTAAATAGAAAATTTTTGATTTTAATAGGTGAGTTTAATTGAATACAATAACAATTGGGGGAAAAGCTGGACATGGAGTGAAGGCTGCTGCAAAGCTCTCGGCAAAAATTTTTAGTGATATTGGATATTATATTTTTATTTTAAATGATTATCCTTCTGTTATAAGTGGAGATCATAACTATAGCAAAATAACTTTTGACAAGAAAGAGATACATAGTTATTATAACGATTCTGATTTTTTAATTGCACTTGATGAAAGAACTTTGAAAGAACACAAATCAGAAATTAAGAAAGACGGAGTTGTTTTGTTTGATAAAAATTCATTTGAATCTAATGAAAAAAATCATTTTGGAATTCCCGCAGGAAATATTGTGAAAGAATCTGAAGGAATTAGTATAATGAGAAATACTGCATTGCTTGGGGCTTTTATGTATGTAGCAGGAATAGATTTTTGTGTTTTGGAAAAAATATTAAAAAAAACTTATCCTTCTAATGCAAAGATAAATATCGAAATAGCAAAAAAAGGATATTTATATGCAAAAGATAATTTTAAGCAAAAATTGAAAACTAAAAAGATAGGCAAGCCCAAAAAATTTTTGTGTGGAAATATGTCCCTATCGGATGGAGCTTTAAATGCAGGACTTGAAACTTATATCGCATATCCAATGACTCCAGCAACTTCAATATTACATTATTTAGCTGGAAAAAATAATGTGAAAACAATTCAACCTGAAAATGAAATATCTGTTATTACAATGGCTTTAGGCAGTTCTTATGCCGGTTCTAAAACCATGATTGGAACTTCAGGGGGCGGATTTGCATTAATGACTGAATCAATAAGTTTTGCAGGAATTTCTGAGATTCCGTTAGTTATTGTTGAAAGTCAAAGAGCTGGACCTAGTACAGGAATTCCTACATATACAGGACAATCAGATTTAAACTTTACATTAAATCCAGGACATGGAGAATTTCCTTTAGTTGTTATTGCACCTGGAAGTCCAGAACAAGCTTTTTTTAATGGTTCTGAAGCATTACAAATTGCTTGGAAATATCAACTTCCAGTAATTGTTTTGTTAGACAAACATTTAAGCGATAGTTCGAAAACATTTGAAATAGATAAAAAAAGAATAAAGAAGATAAATCCAAAATTATCAAAAGGTGGAAAGAATTATTTAAGATACAAATTTACAAAAGACGGAATCTCTCCAATAACATTTCCTGGAAAAAAAGACACCGTTGTAAAAGTTACAAGTTACGAACATTTAGAAAATGGTATAACAACTGAAAATAAAAAAGACATAAAAAAAATGTTCGACAAACGGTTTGAAAAGATAAAAAATTTTGAAAAGGAAATGAATAATTTAGAAACTTTCAAAGTATATGGAAAAGGAAAGAATGTAATTGTTACTTGGGGTTCTTCTTTGGGAGCTGTTTTGGAAGCTGTTAAGGAAATCAAGGACGTTAAGGTTATACAGCCAATATATCTGAAACCGTTTCCTCACAAAAGTATTAAAAAATATCTGAAAAAAGCAAAGAATATTGTTTGTGTTGAAGGAAATGCCACAGCACAACTAGCAGATTTAATTAAATTGAATACAGGAATTGAAATTAAAAATAAAATATTAAAATATGATTCTAGGGAATTCGAACCAATTGAATTGAGAAAAGAATTAAAGAGGTGGTTCAAATGAATCTAGATACTAATGCAAAAATTACATGGTGTCCTGGTTGTGGAGATTTTGGAATATTAAACGCTTTTAAAGGCGCCGTAAAAGAATTAATTGACGAAGGTATCAAAAAAGAAAATATAGTTATAGCTAGTGGTATTGGATGTCACGCAAAAATTGTGGACTATGTAAATGTGAATTCTTTTTATTCACTTCATGGAAGAACGATACCTCCCCTAACTGGAATGAAATTAGCAAATAAAAATCTTAAATTAATTGGATTTTCAGGAGATGGTGATTGTTTAGATGAAGGTATATCACATTTAATACATGCTGCCAAAAGAAATATCGATATTACTATCATACTACATAACAACAATGTTTTTGCGCTTACTGTCGGTCAAGCAACAGCAACATCTCCAAAGGGATTTAAAGGAAAATCTACACCTAAAGGAAGTATAGAAGAACCTCTGAATCCTATAAAATTAGTTTTGGTTTCAGGGGCCACATTTGTTGCAAGAGGGTATGCAGGCAATCCCAACCACCTAAAAAAAATTATTAAGAAAGCCGTTAAACACAAAGGCTTCTCCTTTGTAGAAGTTTTACAGCCGTGCGTAATTTTTAATAACAGTTATCAAAAATTAAGCAAAACCGTTTATGACATGAATAAGAAAGGACATAACATTAATGATATGAATTTAGCAATGAAAAAATCTGAAGAATTCAATGGTAAAATTCCAATAGGTATTTTTTACAAAATAAAAAAACAAACTTTTGATGAACATTATTGATACTGATACGCAAATATATTCATCAAAGTAAAAAATATTTTTACATTCCTCTTAAAGCTTTGACACGTTCTTCAACAGGAGGATGTGTTGAAAAAAGTCTGGAAATTCTCTTTTTTTTCTTTGTGCTTGCTATAAAAAGACTTGCCGTAGAATCATCAGCTTTTAGTTTTCCTTGATTGTATTCAGAAATTTTCTCAAGAGCACCCGCAAGCCCTTCAGGATGTCTTGTAAGTTTTGCAGAATAAGCATCTGCTAAAAATTCTCTTTTTCTTGAAATTGAAAGTTGTACTAGTTTTGCTGCTATTGGTGCTATGATTGCAAGAAATATACCTACTATTATCAATATTGCACCTCCATCACTTCTTCTTCCACCTCCGAAAATAAAAGAACGAAGAAAAACACCACTTATTATGGAAACAATTCCTACAAGAACAACTATAAATGTGGCATATCTCACATCTAAATTTTTTACATGTCCTAATTCGTGTGCCATTACGCCTTCTAATTCTGTTTTGCTCAATTTTTCAATTGCGCCTGTTGTAGCTGCAACTGAAGCATTTTCAGGATTTCTTCCTGTTGCAAATGCATTTATGTCAGGGTTTTCAATAACGTATATTTTCGGTTTTGGTATTCCTGCAGCAATAGAAAGCCCTTCTACGATATTTATTAATCGAGTATGTTGAGGTTTTTGAGCTTCCTTCGCTTTCATCATTCTTAAAATGAATTTATCTCCCTTGTAAAATGCAAAAAGTGCCTGAGCTATTGCTAAAAAAAGTGCAATTCCAACAAAAAGCATTGTATATGCAGGATTGTATACTAATGCTATAACATATCCAACAAGTATTAGTATGCCGAATATTAAAAACAAAAGTAATACAGATTTAATTTTATTTATCCTTATATGATCGAAAAAACTTTTTTTCATTAAAATTTCACTTTAACAGGTTTTCTCTCAACCTCTTTTATTTCAAGCATAGATTGTTCTTCTTTATTCATAAATTTTGCAAACCAAAGTCCTGGAACTGTTTTGATTGCATTATTAAATCTAAGTATAGAATCGTTGTAATGTTGTCTTGCATATGCTATTTTACTCTCTATACCAGCAAGTTCTTCTTGTAATAATGCAAAATTTTCACTAGCTCTCAATTTAGGATAGTTTTCTGAAATAGCGAAAATATTTTTGAGCGCGTCTGCCAAATGATTTCCAGCCTTAATTTTTTGATTTTTAGTGGTTGCACCAAGCATTTCTTTTCTTGCTTCAGTCACATCTTTGAATATATTTTTTTCATGTTTGGCATAACCTTTAACAGTTTCAATTAAATTTGGAACTAAATCTGCACGCTTCTTTAATTGAACATCTATTTGTGCCCAAGAATTTTTTATAGTATTTTCTAATATAATTATTTTATTAAAATAGTAAGCTACGAAACCAACTATAACAAAAGCAATTAAAACTACAATCCAAATCATTTTACCACCTTTTACATATGTTCTTCTATATTTTTTAGAAGTCCCTTTCCTTTTAAAACTCTTACTTGTCCTTTTCTATATTTAAATATTACATCTCCTTTTTCATCCGGTTGATATTCCCAAGGTTTTATTAAAACAATATCCCTCTCTCTCAACCAAAGTGAACGGGTTAATCTTCCTGGAACTCTACAAACACGAGTTTTTCCATCTGTACAAACGACTCTCATTTTTGCATATCCTAATAGTTGTTCTATCATCCCTAAAACTTCTTCATTTCTAGGAAATCTAACTCTTTTGTAATTACTATCTTGTTGCTCATTTGACATATTAATAAAAAGAAAAGGTGTTTTTATAAAAGTAACTAAAAATTTAAACAGTTATTATTTGCACATGAGGTATTTTTTTTATTTCTTTTACAGAAGAATTTTCAATTAATTTTCTTTTGATTAATTCAGAGACTATATTCTTTCCAAAAATATTGATTATGGTTGCATCATCTATTTTTTTTAAAGCATCTTCCATTTCAATCAGTTCTCCCTTGAAAAAATATTCAGATATTTTGAAGTCTCCAGATTCAAAACCTAAAATATCTTCATCACAAATACCCATAATTATTTCCTGATTATCTTCTCTTTCAACCCTCTGAATTTTAATCCAAACCTTCATTTAAATTACCTTATTTTTGGTAGTGGTTTAACTGCCTGACAAGCCATACAATGAATAACTTTTATTCTATTTTCTTTTTCTATTTTAGTGTCTGGACTTCCACATTCCTTGCATTTAACAAAATCATTTATGTATTGTTCCATCTTAGAACTTATCACATAATTTTTAAATTTTCCAGTAAATATTACTCTATTGCCATCGATATTTCCAGATGTAGCGAGTTCTTTTGAGAGATATTTAATTATGTGATTTATATCTCTATTCAGATATTTAGATATATTTTTTAAATTTTGAACAATAGTTGTTTTTCCTTCTATAAAAGATTTAATAGCGGGAGGATTAAATCTCTCTCTACTATCTATTTTTTTAGGTATCTCTTTTTTAGCTCGTTTTAAAAGTTCTTCATAATTCATATTATCACTCCAATAATTTTATTTTTTCAGGCATGGGTTCAAAAAGTTCCCCCTCATTTAATAATTCTTTGATTATGTCATCCACTTTTTTAGAATCTTTATATTCCTCTTTTATTTTAGATATTTCTACTCCATCTCCCAAATCGAATTTTTTTATTAATTCTACTATCTTTTCTCTATGGGTGTCTTCTTTTAAATCATCTTTTAATTTATTCTCCTTTAAATTTAAATCCACATTAACGCCTTTATTTTGTTTGATTAATTCTAATTTTCTAAGAATAAACCAATTAGGGTCTTCTATTTTTTTTATTATTTCTGGGATTATATAAATTTCATCCTCATATTTTCTTATTTTTCCTATTATATCTATTATATCCCCAATTTCTGATTTTTCAATTAAATTAATATTATCCTCAAAAGAACGCACACGTATTGTTTCAGTTCCATCATCTATTACTAAAAAACCATAATTTTTATCGTCTCTTAAAAATTTTGAAACCACAGAACCCATTATTCTTACTCTACGAACCTTTTTATTTTTATGATTTAAGAATTGATTTTCATCATATTTTTCAATAGATAAATCTTTTATGTTCAATTTATAAGCAGTCCATCTTTTCGCCATTTTTTGTAAATTAAAATTAATTTATTCAAATATAAAATTTT
>SLLY01000054.1 GCA_007133845.1 Candidatus Woesearchaeota archaeon | reverse complement strand
ATAACAATGAAGAAAAAGAATGGCTTAAAAAAGAAATTAAATCATTAAAGAATATAATAGAATTTAGAGAAAAAATATTAAAAAAATCAAATCATGAGGAAATAATGATTCCATTAAAAAACGAATGGGTTGTTGAACCTAAAAATTTGAAAACTGAAATACTTGCAACAAATTGGAGATATGTAAAATCATATTCGGATAAAAATATGGGATTTTTTTAATTAATTTTTCCATTCAGGATATACTCCAACTTTCATAATCACTCTATCTAATGAAGCTGCTATACCTTTTTCTGCTTTAGATATGCCCTCTGAACTCATTTCAGCGATTCCAAGTGCAACCAATTCATTTTTAAGAGACATTATTGCAACCAATTCTCCTTTTTTAACATTTCTTTCAACTTTCGAAACACCTGGAACCGCAAGTTTGGCCCCTTTACAAATAGAATCTATTGCAGAATCTAGAATCCATATTTTTGGTAATTTATTTGTAACGACTTCAAGAGGTTGTATACAATATCTTAAAAATTTTTCATTATTCTCTTCTTTCCAAAAATGATATGCATCTTCTAAATCTTGTAATGTAACTAATCTCTCTTTTTCAGAAAAACCTCCAGCTCTTGTTCTTCTAAGTTCAAGCATATGTGCTCTAGTTTTAGCCATTTTACCAATTTGTTCACATAATCTTCTAACGTATGTTCCTCTTTCACAACCCACCTTAAAAAGAACATCTCTCCCTTCTTTTTCAAGAAAATCTATGTAATGTATTTCTCTTTCTCTTTCAACTTTTTTTACATTTGAACGTCTTGGAGGAATTTGTTTTATTTTACCAACAAAATTTTTCATGGCGTCTCTTATTTTGCCTTCGTGAATATCTGAATGTAAATGCATAAGACAAATATATTCTTTTTTAGATTTTAAAAATATTTTTGAAATTTTAGTTGAATTTTCTAAAGCTATAGGAAGTACACCAGTTACAGCTGGATCTAATGTTCCTCCATGTCCTGCCTTTTTCAATCCAAATATCTTTTTAACCCAGTGTGTAACTTGATGACTAGTGGGTCCTTTAGGTTTATCCAGGTTTACAATACCATTTATAATTAATTCTTTTATTGTTCTCTTTTCTGGATAATATCCATATTTTTCATCTGTTTCTTCTTCTTTTCTTAAAATAATATCTTTCATGTTCAATAAAGAATAAAAAGGATTAACTATTTAATATTTACCTATGAAAATAGTGGTTGTAGGAAATTTAGCTAAAAGAAATGAGATAAGAGGTAGAGATAAAATAACTACTCTTGCTGGAGGCTCGTGGTTTGCAGCATTACAAGCCGCAAAGTTAGGACACGATGTAACATTAATTTCCAAGGTATCTCCTAATTTTCCTAAAAAATGGATAAAGCGTATAGAAGATGAAGGTATAAAATTAATAAAACAACCCGCTTGGGAGTATACTGATTATGATGTAGAATATCATAAAGATGGTTCAAAGACAGTAATAGTAAATTCAGAAGCAGGTCCTATTATGAGTGTTCCTAAAATTGATTGTGATATCGCAATCATAACCTCTTATATTGGTAATATAGGCTTGAATGTTTTAAAAAATTTAAAAAAGAAATCTACAGAAGAAGAAGAAGGAAATTTATTAGCACTTGACGCTCAAGGCTTTACAAAATATGTAAATCCTAGTGGTGAACTTAATTATGTTCCATGGCTTGAAAAGGAAAAATATCTTGAATACACAGATATTTTAAAATTAAATACCGCTGAATTATATTATTTAACTGGAAAAAGCACAATGGCTTCTGCATCGGATTTAATAAATCTTGGCCCAAACATAATTCTTTTAACAAGGGGTGAAAAGGGAGCCCATGTTTTTTATAGTAAAAAAAGAAATTATTTAAAAATACCCGTTTCAGAACCAAAAAAGTTTGTCGATAAAATTGGTGTTGGAGATGTATATAATTCTGCTTTTATAATAAGATATAAGGAAACTAAAGATATTATAGAATCAGTTTATTATGCTGCTGCTGCTGCTGCTTTTTGTGTTGAGAAGGAAGATAGTAAAGGGATAGCAGGGGCTAAAAAGTTAGAAAAAAAATTCCAAACGCTAAAGGATATATTTCTTATTTAAGAACAGATTATTCTTTTTTCGAAGTTATTTCTTCATCTGCTTTTTGCATAGCTTGTTCAACTATATCTTCGTCTGTTTGTTTTTTTGTTTTTGGATTTTTCGAAGCCTTATCCTTTTTAGTTTTCCTAGGTCTTAATTTTTTTGGTCTATCTCCTTTAATTCTAGGACGTTTTTCTTTTATAGCTTCCTTTTTTTCTTCAAGAATTCCTTTTTCTTTAAATATTTTATTAACTTCTTCAGAAGAAGCATTCTTCGCTATGTCTAATTTTTCTGGTGTTATTTTCAAATGATTTATATTGGATTTTCTTCTTTTAACATTTCCATCGATTAAAACAAATTTGTCGTCTATTATATCTACCAATACAACTTTTTTACCTTTTTCTTTTCCTTTATTTTTGATACATATTCTTCCTACTTCAATCATATTAGATCACCTAATCCCATTTTCTTAAATATATTCCTTTTAATGTTTTATTTAATATCATAGATGATGCAAACGAGAATATAATAAAAGTTCCTAACCAACCTATTTCATCTCCGATAAACGGAAGACTAAATGGCAAACTTAAAAATGTTCTTTTTTCAGGTCTTATTTCAACTTTATTATCTCCAACATTTTCTATGATCTCTTCTTTATTTCCAATTAATTCAATTTCTACTTCTTGAGAATTTATGAATATTTCACAATCATTCTGTTGAACATTCACTTCAAAAATTTCTTTTCCTTCAAAAGTTTCGTTCAAATTTAAACACTCTGATTCTATGATACCAGAACCAGATACGATTACATCTATGTTTGAACCCACAATTATTGGATTAAATGCAAACATAGTTCCTAAAAAATAAAAAACAATTATATATGGCAGAAAAGTAAAAATCATGGGTTTAAATTGTTGTTTCATTAATGTAAAATTTAAATTTATTATTTCTTCTTGTTTTTTTCTAAATTCTTTACTAGTGCTATCATATCCTTTTATTTCTTCCTGCATTTTTTTAATTTTTTCTCTAGACTTGTCAACAAACTTTTCATTAATTAAAAGTTTATTTATTATTTGAGTCATAGCAGATAGCCCGATTGCAATTAAAACAATAATCCATATATCGCCACCTATCATTTTAACCCATCACCTTTCTTAACGCTGGACTCATTTCTTCCATATGCGCTTTCTTTATATTTTCATAAAATTGATATATAATTATAACTGTAAGCATTATACCAGTTCCTCTACTTAATGCACCAAACAAATCTGCTAAAACCGCGAGCGCCCCTATTGTGAATCCACCTAAAATAGCAAGTGGAACAATATATCTCTTTAATACTTTTTCAAGTATTCTTTTATCTCTTCTAAATCCTGGAATACTCAATCCAGAACCTAATATCTGATCTGCTACATCACTTGGACCTGTTTTACTAACATTTAGCCATAAATATGAAAAGAATATTGCACCACCTATCATAAGGAAACTATAAAACAGAATAGACCTAAGTGCTACACTAGTAAGTCCTGTTTGAAATATATCAAGTAATGTTGGAGGGTGTAAATACATAGCTATTCCAGAAACAGCTTCCTGTCCTTCAAAAGTACCTAATATAGGATAACCTGCATTGAACATCATAAGTGCCCAAATTTGTAAACTAACTATTAGAGCTGAAACTAGAATAACAGGCATAACAGACGTATAGAACCATTTAATAGGCCATTTCATACCAAAACCCCTAACCCTTCCAAAGGAAAGAGGTATATTTATCTGTACTCCTGAAAAATAAACAGCTATTAAAAATACAATTACTGTTGCAACAATTGAAATGAATGGCCAAAATGCGAGAGATGAATTTCCTTGAGAAATTAAAGTGATTATTCTTGGTACAGCTCCTGTTGGAACATGCATTCTTGGATCCATAGTGGGTGAAAAAGCTTTTACAAAAAGCTCTCTTGCAACTCCTGCCGCGATAAAAAGAGATATACCCGAACCTATGCCCCATTTACTGGTAACTTCATCTAAAAATAAAAGCATTAAACCAGCTACAATTAATTGTATTATTAAAATCGATAAATTAAAAACATTTGGAGTAGCCGGTGGCAATGCACCCGACAAAACATAAGCTGCATTTTCAAATACAATAAAAAATACAGAAAACATTTTCTGATAAGCTTGATATTTTCTTTTTCCATCTGGTGTTTTCAAATCTATTTTTATTACATCAGCACCTACTAAAAGCTGAAGCATGATTGACCCTGTAACAATTGGACCAATACCTAATGATATAAGAGAACCAAAATTCGCTGCGAGTAGAATAGCAAGTGTTTCAAACTGCGCAACATAATCCGGAGCTAATCCATATAAGGGTGTTAAAGAAAGGACAAAATATAACAAAAGAGCCACACCTGTCCAAATAAGTTTGTCTTTTAAAGATAATTTTTTTAGTGGTTTGGAAACTTCTGGAAAATTCGCAAAAATTTCTTCTAATTTAAATTCCATTTTTATTCACTTATTACTTTTCCGCCAGCCTTTTCTATTTTTTCTTTTGCGCTTTTGGTAAAATTATCAGTTTTTATTATAAGTTTTGTTCTAACTTGTCCTTTGGCAAGTAATTTATCATATCCTAATTTTTTCAAATCTATTTCATTTCCTATTTTATAAGAAAGCTTATCTAAATCCCCGACATTTATTTTTTTAGGTTTAAAATCTTTAACTTTTTTTATACTAGTAAATCCTTTATCTTTTTTAATTGATGGTTGTGAACGCAATTTTGTTTTTTTGTGTCCTGCTCTTTTTCCATATCCTGCTTTTCCTCTTCCACCACGATTTCCCGCTCCTCTAGCTCTTTTACTATTTCCTCTACTTGTAGATATTCCTCTAATTTTTCTAAATTTTTTTGTTTTTCTTCTCATTTTAAATCATCCTCTTTAAAAGAGTGTTTATATCTTTACCTCTATAACCAAAAGAACCTCCAACCGAATATGGTAATTTAGTTCCTTTGATTTCAAAGCCTTTTCTTGGTGGTTTTAATCTAAAAAATGGTTTAACTCCTGGTATTTCTTTAATCTTTAGCTCGTTATTTAAAAGTTCGTTTGCTAATTTATCAAAAGATTTTCCAAACTTATCCTTTAAATATTCCTCAGTTAATTTTTTGTTTCCTGGTAGTTTTGCACGTTTTTGTAATAATAATGATAATGTTTCTGGATTTATTTCACCCCAAGTTACATATCTTTCTATTTTTCTTAACATACCTATATTTTCTTTAGAAGGCGGAATAATTGTACAATGATTTTTTCTGTAGAGCCTTAAATACTTGAAAGTATCTCTTACTTCTTTCTTTAAATTTGCTTTTCCTTTCAATCTTATAACTCCAAATAACATTTTTCTCACTCAATTCTCCCTTCTTTAACTCCAGCATGTGCTTCGAATTTTTTATTAATTTTTGAATCTGTTAATTGTTTTAAAGCGTAAAAACACGCATATGCAAGATTTGTACGTGTGTTTGTTTGTCCAAAAGTTTTGCTCCATACATCTTGTATTCCTGCCATTTCTAATATTTTTTTACATTCATCTGCAATACAAAGCCTTAAACCTTTTGGAGCTGGTTTTATGTATATCTCAGAACTACCACATTTTCCGTGAACTTCAAAAGGTATTGAATGCGGTGTTCCACATGCACATTCCCAGCTTCCACAGCCTCTTTTAATTTTAATAATATTAAGTTTTGCATTTCTAATTGCTTTTTCTCTAGCGGGAACGGTTTCATTTGATTTTCCAAGTCCTATTCCTACATACCCATTTTTATTTCCTACAACAGCTAAAGCTGA
Organism: Candidatus Woesearchaeota archaeon; assembly: GCA_007133845.1. Lineage (GTDB taxonomy): Archaea > Nanobdellota > Nanobdellia > CSSed11-243R1 > CSSed11-243R1 > CSSed11-243R1. Next base: position 7,656 of record SLLY01000054.1, on the reverse strand, counting down.
AAAACTTATTTTAGAACCGTCGCCTGTTTTTTTCTGGGTTTGTTTGAAAGCTCTTCTTTGTCCCCCTCCAAACTTACCTCTTGCTTGTCCAATTAAAATTAAATCAGATTCTAAATCTGGCAAAAGCTTATCTACTATCTCGGATTCTCTCATCTTTAATCCTTTATCTATTATTTCGTCTATAGTTTGTATTTCTCCAGACTTTACTTTCTTACCTAATTCTGTTTTTGGAATCCAATTATCTAAATCATTCATCCATGTTCACCTTCTATTCTCTTTTTAACTTCTTGAAAATGTTCAACAAAATCTTCTGGTTTGACACCTTTCTTTAACATATTTGAAAATAGCATTTCATATTTTTCTGGATTATTTGAAGCTAAAATTTTAGCGTATTCTGCTATATGATATCCTTGTATTCTTCTTTCATTAGGAAATATTTTTTCATTGTGATTTATTTTTAATCCCGCATCAACAGCACCTTTCAATGCCGCATAAACTCTACATCCTTTTGTTAATCTATGTAATCCTGTATCTAAAACTGCTTCTTTTTTATTTTCTTTAATTGCTTTTAATCCACAAGCAAATCCTGCAAAATATGCGGCGGATATATTTCCTGTATGTCCTTTATAACCATATTTTTTCAATTCTAACGAATTGAAATTAATTAATGTTTTATCTCCATCTGGGTGATATTCTATTAATTGACAATTTGTTGAATTTTTAGAAGCTCTCACTACAAATCTTAATTTATCTGATTTAAGAAGTTTAAGTCTCTTGTTATAATTAGTCAAACCTTTTCTTCTTCTTTTGTATTTTACAACATAAGTTGGTCCTTTTGCCATTCTATTTTCCTCTTTTTAATTTTTCAATATAAGATTCCAGGTGGGAAGTGCTTCTAAAAAAATTCCCTTTTATCTTTAAATATAATTCTCTATATTTTTTGGACTCTATTTTACCTTGATTTTTAAAATAATTTAATTTTCTTCTTAAAGCTCTAACTTTATTCATCCACTTTTCTTTGTCATTCAATCTCGCATTAGCTGTACCTTTTCTTTTGCCGTGTCCCTTTTTTCTGCCTTTTTTCCTTTGAGCTTGAAGTTTCTTAGCTCTTCCCCTACTAACACCTTTTATTTTTTTAGCTTTTATTTCTCCTTGTTCAATTAATTCTCTTACATCTTCTTTTGTTATCGATTTAGATATTTCTTCTGCATTTTCTGGATTTATCCATACTCTAGATTCTCCTACTTTTAGGAGTTCTGCTGCAATTCTTTTTTGTATTTTTAAATCCATTTTTAATCACTCACTTTTTTTTAGTTTTTTCAATATATTTTTTTGGTTCTCTCAAATTCGATATTTTAATTCCTTTTAAAATCGCTTTCTCAACAATTTCTATTTTTTTTCTTTTTCCAACATTTAAAATTTTAGCCATTTGCTTATCTTTATCTAAATTTTCTAATTCTTTAATATTTGAAATTTCAACAATTTCCATACCGGACATATGTTTATTTTTAAATTCTGATTTCAAACCATAACCTATTTTTGGGGACTTTCCTTTTTTATGGCTCAAGCTCTTTTTAGGTCTACCACTCATTCCTTTAGGTTTTCTCCATTTTGAAATATCTAATCTTTTCACATTGAGGTTAAGCCTAAGAAAATTTGGCTTCTTTCTTCTTGATTTTTTTATTTTTGACATTTTATTTCCCCTTTTCAGTTATATAAATCCCATCTTGAAAAATTCTTTTATCCTTTCCGACTATTCTTGTAACTCTTTCTAAATTTGCTGCAGTTTGAGAAACTGCTTGCAAATCAGGTCCTGAAACTGTGATATCTTTTTTATCTATTTTAATTTCGACTCCAGGTAATTTTTTAGTTATCCTGGGAGATCTTTCCCCTATGAAATTTTCAATTATAATTTTATCTCCTTCTAATTTCACGTTTGTTGGGAAATGGGTATAAACTATTTTCAATTTATAAGTGTAACCTTCTTGAATTCCTTTAAATAAACTTTTAATATGAGAAACGAATGTATTTATTAATCTTTTAGATTTCCTCGTCTCTAAATCTGAAAAAACTTTTACAACATTATCTGATACTTCTATTTTTACTTTTGGATGAGATAAACGTTTAGATATTTCACCAAGTTTTCCTTTTACAAAAAGGACTCCTCCTTCTTTTCTTACTTCAACATTTTCTGGTATGTTTATCTCTTCTTCCATAAATATCACTAATATATATAGGCTAATAATCTGCCTCCTTGTTTTTTTTCTTTAGCTTCTTCCTGAGTCATTATCCCTTCGGTTGTTGAAACGATTAAAACTCCATATTTTTTTGCTGGAAGATATCTTTTTTCAAAATTTTGATAATTTGCAAGAGATGTTGAAAATCTAGGTTTTATTGCACCACAACCATTTATAGCACCCAATAAATTTATTTTTATAAATCCACCTCTCCCGTCGTCTATAATTTCAAATTCTCCAATATACCCTTCTTTCTGCATTAAATCCAATATGTTACGTAATGTTTTTGAAACTGGTTTAACTATACAAGTTTGTACTCCTTTCTTTTCAGCATTTTTTATTTGGGAAAGTGCTTGTGCAATAATATCTACCATATTTTATACCTCATGTCCTTTCTTTTTAAATCCTATTTTTGGAGCTTTTTCTCTGAAACATTGTCTACAAAGATTTAATCCATAACGATTTACGTGAGCACCAAATCTTCCACATCTTCTGCATTTTCTATTACCTTTTCCATGACTCCTTTCTTTAGGTTTACTATGCTTTATGAATTTCTCTTTTTTTGCTTTTTTATGTTCAATTTGTTTAAGCAATTTTTTGTAACTTTTTATTGTCATTTTCACCAAAGTCTCCTTTTCTTCTCTCCAATCGAAATATTAAAGTTTTCCTTGAAAAAATTCATAGATTCCTCTTTAGATATTCTATGTTTTTTTCCGACTACTGATTTTTTATAATTTCTTCTTTTAACTCTGTAGCCACCTTTCCTTTTTAAGGTAACACATACATCTAATCCAATTATTCCAAGAGAAGGATCATATTTTACATCAGGTATGTGAATATATTCTTTTATTCCAAAAGAAAGATTTCCTTCTTTATCGAAATTTTTTGGATTTATATTATTTTCAACAGCTTCAAATAATCTCTTTAATAAATCATGAATTTTTTCTCCTCTTATTGTTGTTTTAACACCTATTGCCAAACCCTGTCTTAAATTCCATGTAGGTACTCTTTTTTTAGCGTGTGTGTATATTACATTAGAATCTGAAATTCTTTCTAAAAGTATTTTAGCATTTTCTAATTTATCTCCACTTTCACCTACACAAACATTTAAAGTTAATTTTTCTATTTCAATTTCTTTCATGGGATTGTTTTTTTCAGTTGTCATAAATTTCACCGAGATTTAATTCTGGTTTAGATTCACCAATTACAAATATATATTTTTTCAATGTTTCGAATTTATCTTCATTTAATTTTAAAATAACTTTATCAGGATTCGAACCTGGGAATTCTATAAAATCAAATATCTCTGCTATTTCACCTATATGTTTTCCATCCGTTATATAAACAAGCATTCCTTTTTTACAAGGTAGGTGTTTTTTTATCTCTTGATTTGGTAATGATATAACAATAGAATCTCCTGGTTTATACTTATTGGAATCAACTAATAAATTTCTCCCATCATGAAGATGTAGTTGTAGCTTTCCTTTTTTTATCAAAGATTTATCTTTTATTTTACAAAGTTTTATAGCAGATTCTTTATCATCTATTTTAATTAATTTTACATCTCCATGTGTATTATATAAAAATCTGTATTCATCGTCTAAAACACTCATCGAATCCATTAATCCTACTGGAAATTTAACATCTTTTATTACTCTTTTATCTATAGATATTTTTCCAGAATTTAGGACTTTTTCCGCTTCTTTTCTGGTTTTAGAGATTCCTAACAAATCTCTCATTAAAAGTAATAAAGGTATTCCATCTTTTTTTGAATGTGGACCAGAACCCAATTTAATAATATAATGTGCTTCTTTTTTCATAATAGGATATCTTTTTGGTGAAGCTATCCTATGTTCATGTTTTTTCATTTTTTAACACCTTTTTAGATTTTTTTTCCAGTTTTTCTTTTCTTAATTTATCTTTTAGATTGAGTGATGTTATTATTAAATTTGAATTATGTATTGATACTTTTGATTTAGTTCCATCTTGTTTTTCTATTTCAACACCGGAAACGAATACTTTCTCTTTTTTAGGAATTATGTTATCCACTGTTCCTTGTTTATCTTTAAATTTTCCTCTTACTATTTTAACCTCATCGCCCTTCCTAAGTCCTAGTGTTTTGATTTTATATTTATCGATTAGAGATTTAGATAAGTGTGAACTTAAACCTTTAGTCTTAACATACGGAATAATTCTTTTTCTCTGTTTTTTTCTATTCTTGGTTTTTTTCATCATACCACCATTTTAGATATTCTAGTTATTAAAGGGAATCTTTCAACAACCTCTCTTGCTACAGGCCCCTTTATACTTGTTCCTTTAGGAGATCCTTCTTTTAAATCTTTCATAACTATCGCAGCGTTATCTTCAAATTTTATTCTAACGCCACTTTTTCTTCTATATTCTTTTTTTTGTCTTATTACTACACAAGGCAATAATGTGTGTTTAGTATCGGGATTTCCTTTTTTAACAGCTCCAATAAATATATTTCCGACCCCACATTTAGCCAGTCTTCCTTTAACACCTTTATATCCTTTTACTGAAACTACTTCTACAATTTTTGCACCTGAATTATCTGCTATTTTAATTCGACTTCCAACTTGAAGTGCTTTTGTAACATTAGCTTTTACCGCTTTCATTTTTCTACCTTACCTAATACAACGAATTTTTTTGATTTCGATATAGGTCTACATTCACCTATTATAACTATATCATCTTTTTGTATATTTAAACAATCAGTCTTATGTGCACTAACTTTAGTAAATCTACCTTCAAAACGTTCATATTTTGGACAGAATACTCTTCTTTCCCATCTAACTACCGCTGTTTTTGATGGTTTGATACTTTCTACAATTCCTTCAAATATTCTACCTCGTATTTTTAGATTTCCGTGAAAAGGGCAGTTTATATCATCACAGTTATTTTTAGGAATTTCTATTCCAGGAATTCCAATACCCTTACTTTTTTCTTTTTTCATTTCTTTTTGAGCCATTTTTAAACCCTCTTTTTTGAGATTTTTTTCTTTGTTCTTTTTTCTGGACGCCCAACAATTAATGAGCCATCAACAAAGACTTTTTTTTTATCTATTGTTATCTTAAATTTTGAATCTTTTTTTATTATTTTTTTTTCTCCTTTTTTTGTATTAATTGTGATTGTGTTTTTTGTTTCGTCGATTATCTTTCCACTTAAACCGACAATTCTTTTATTTTTATTTTCAACAACCTCAACTTGCAGACCAATCAATTCATGCCAAATTAAATTTGTTGGTGTTATCATTTTTTGAAATCACCGCACATCTATTTGGTCTTCTGAAAATCCTGATTTTATTAACAAATCTTTAACCTTTTTTTTATGATCTCCTTGAAGTTCTATTGTGTCTCCTTTGTGTGTTCCACCACAAGCGAGTTTTGATTTAAGATTGCTTGTAAGTTCCTTAATATCTATATCATTTGTTTCAATACCTTGGATCACGGTTGTTATTTTTCCATACCTTCTTTTTGAAGTTAGTATCTTTATTTTCTGTTTTTCCTTTGCAATTGTTTCACAAACACACAATTCCTCAGGTAACCCACATTTCGAACAAACACTACTCATTTATTTTAAAACACCTCTCTCTTTTTTTATTGTTTTTATACGAGCAATAGTTTTTTTAATTTCTTTTATTATTCCTGGTTTTTCTGGTATAGTACCTTGTGCAATTTGAGCATTAACTTTCATTAATTCTTTTTTTAAATCGAATAATTTTTTATTCAATTCTTCATCGTTCATTTTTCTCATTTCTTGAATATGTAATATAGCCAAATTATTCACCCTCTTGTGATTCTTCTTTAGATTCTTCTGTTGGTTCTTCTTCTGCTGGTTCTTCTTCTGTTGGTTCTTCTTTTAATATTTCTTTCTCACTTTTTTCATTTTCATTTTCAATTTTTTCATTATCTTTTAATATTACTTTTTCTTCATTCTTGTTATTTTCTTCCACGTCTTCTTCTACTGTTTCTTCTACAAATATTTTCTTCTTTTCTTCTTTTAAATAAACTACATCAGGCATTCTTACATTCGGAGGCAATATTTTAACATAAACTCCAACAACACCTGGTTTTAATTTAACTTTAAAGAAGCCTTGTAGAACTTCTTCCTTAGCAACTTCACCACATTTTGGAAGATAGCCACCATAAAATTTCCATGACCTTGCTCTTTTACTTGGAACTCTTCCCGAAATTCTTATTTCGGCACCTAAAGCACCAGAATTCAGAATCTGTTCTAAAATTTTGTGACCTATTGCTTTAAATCTTGAGGCTCCATATCTTTTCAATTGAAAACCTACTCTTCCCGCCATAATATTTGGGTCTAATTCAGGTTTTTCAACTTCTCTAACATCAACAACGGGAGATTCTAAATTAAAATCTTTCTCTAAAGTTTTTTGTATTTCTTTTATATTTGAACCTCCTCTGCCAACAATTAATCCTGGTTTAGAAGAATGAATGATGACACTAAATCCTACTGGTGTCTTTTTTATATTAATTGAAGAAAAACCTACTCCTTCCAATGAGTTTTGTAAATATTCAGTTATCGCAGATTCTCTTAATTTATCTTCAACAAATTTTCTTTCTACAACCATTCTATTTTTTCACCTTTTTAGTTTTTTTAGCTACAACAATTTCCAAATTAGTATATCTACCTCTTTGGCTTTCTTTTGAAACAGCTCTATTTGAAATTGATCTTTTTACATATAATTCATCTGGGTCTAATTCAAGATATTTTGCATTTGCAATTGCATTTTCCAAAACACCCAATATATATTTTGAAACTTTTACAGGAAATCTCCCAGCACCAAAACCTTTTCCTTTTCTGTGTGGTGTATCTTTTTTGTATCTAAAATACCTTATAGGTTTCTTTTTTTCGATTGCACCTTTAAGTATATTTTTAGCTTTTTCAACATTTTTTCCTCTTATTGCTCTACATACTTCTACTGAAATTTTTGAAGAAATTGGAAGATATTCACCTCTTCCTTTTGCTTCACTTACTTTAGGTTTTTTTATTTCTACTTTCTTTTTTGGTTTTTCTTTTTCTTCTTTTGATTTTTCCTCTACTACTTCTTCTTCTTTTTTTTCCTTCGCTTTTCTATCTAGCTTTTCTTTCTTTTTTTGTTGAATAGATTCTAATTTTTTCTTTCCCATTTTAATCATCTACTTAACTGGAACAAATGTTGAGCCACGTGTTGCACCCACCCCAGGTGAACTGTGTTGAACTCTTGTTCTATTGTATGTAAACTCACCCAAAAAGTAACCTAATTTTTCGGGTGTTATTTCAACATCCACAAACTCTTTACCATTATAAACTGAAATTGTTAATCCAAGCATTTCAGGTAATATAACCAAATCTCTGCAATGAGTTTTAATTTTTTTAATTTTTTTATTTTCATTTT
>SLLY01000002.1 GCA_007133845.1 Candidatus Woesearchaeota archaeon | reverse complement strand
TTAACTTTAGTATTACTTTTATTAAACTCGAGTTAAACTTTAGTAATTTAAAGGGTTGATTTATATAACAAAAGAAAAATGATTTAAATCGCTATTATTTCTTCTATAATATGAAAGTATTGGTTACGGGTGGTGCTGGATTTATTGGTAGTCACTTGGCTGAAAAGATTAGTGCTGAGAATGAAGTTGTTGTTTTTGATAATTTTTCAAGCGGCAAGAGGGAATTTCTGGAAGGAATTAAATGTGAAATTATTGAAGGAGACATACTGAATCAGGAAGAAATTGAAAATGCAATGGAAGGGGTGGATATTTGTTATCATATAGCCGCTGACCCTGACGTGAAGGGTAGTTATGAGAAGCCTGTTGAAAACTTTGAACAGGACTGTAGAGGAACATTAAATGTTCTGGAAGCATGCAGAAAAAACAATGTAAAAAAATTAATTTTTGCATCAAGTTCTGTTGTTTATGGAAACGCGGAAATGCCTACTCCGGAAACAGCACCAATAAAGCCAATAAGCAATTACGGAGCTGCAAAAGCATCAAGCGAGAACTACCTAATGAGCTATTCAAATTTATATGGAATTAAATGCTTATCTTTGAGATATGCAAATATAATTGGACCTAAATTAACTCATGGGATAATATATGATTTTTACAATAAATTAAAAGGGAATTCTAAAGAATTGGAAATATTGGGAGATGGCACGCAGAAAAAATCATATTTGCATGTAAAAGATTGTGTGGATGCAACTGTTTTTCTGGCTGAAAGAATGAATAATGGTTTTGAAGCATATAATATAGGCAGCGAGGAACAAATTTCAGTAAAAGATATAGCAGATTTGATTGTTAATGAAATGGGTTTAGATGTTGAATATAATTTTACTGGTGGAAATATTGGATGGAAAGGAGACGTTCCAAAAATGCTCCTTTCAATAGAAAAATTAAAAGGTATGGGATGGAAACCAAAATTTATAATAAAAGAATCAATAATAGACACATTAAATTATTTGAGGGGGATAAAATGAGAAAGGCAATTATATTGGCAGGTGGATTCGGAACAAGGTTGCAACCATTAACGTTTGCACGTCCAAAGCACATGCTTCCACTTGTAGATAAACCAATGTTGAGACATATTGTGGATTATTTAATTGAAAATGATTTTGAAGAAATATGGATTTCTATAGGCAGTAATGAAGTTTTCAAAGATATAGAAGAATATTTTGAAAAGAGTGATTTAGAAGCTGATATACATTTTATTAAAGAACCTGAAAAATTAGGTGGGGTAGGTGCAATAAAATACGCTATGAAAGAAGCAGAGATTAATGACACCTTTGCATTAATCCTGGGCGACAATATAACAGACATAGAACTAAATGACATGTTTTTGTTTCATAAAAAAAATTCAGGAATAGCTACAATTGCTCTTGTGTGTACTGAAACACCGTGGAGATATGGTGTTGCTGAACTGGAAGAAGATAATATTATTGATTTTGTGGAAAAACCTGCAATTGGAGAGGAACCTTCCAATATGATTGCAACAGGAATTTACGTAATGGAACCCAAAATAATTAACTATATTCCCGATGAATTCATGGATTCAACCGGTATGCTTTTTCCACTTTTGCTTAAAAAGGGAGAATGTTTAAACGGATTCAGAAGCGAAAAATTCTGGGTTGATGTGGGAAGACCCTCTTCTTATTTGGAAGCAACCGCAAGAATACTAAAAAAATATGGAAAAAATAACTGGGTGGAAGACGGAGTTAAAATAGGAAAAGATACGGAGCTGAAAGGTCCTGTCGCAATATATAAAGGCACAGAAATTGGAGATAATTGCATAATAAAAAATTCAGTAATATTTCAGGATAATAAAATTGGAAATAACTGTCACATAACCAATTCTATTCTTGATGTTGGATGTGAAATTGGAGATGGATTCAATGTAACAACAACATTAGGCAAGGGCTCAATATTGAAGAAAAATGGTAACAATTAAAGATAGATTGAAAGATAAATTAACAGATGATGAAATAAAATTATTGAAAACTAGTTTTGACATAGTTGGGGATATAGCTCAACTTGAAATACCTGAAGAATTAGAAAGCAAAGAAAAAATTATTGCTGAAACTGTCATGAAACTCCATAAAAATGTAAATGTTGTTGTCAAAAAAGTTGGGGCTACATCCGGAGAAGAAAGAATACGTCCTGTAAAAATTATTGCTGGAGAAAATCGCAGCAAAACAATACATAGAGAGAATAATTATGAATTTGAACTGGATTTGAACAAAGTTTATTTTACTCCCAGATTAGTTACAGAGAGAAAAAGGGTTGTTTCTCAAATAAAAGAAGGTGAAATTGTTTTTGATTTGTTTGCGGGAGTTGGAGTTTTCTCTATTCCATGCACAAAAAAAGCAGAAAAAGTGATTGCAATTGACATTAATTCTGATGCTGTTAGATATATGAAAGAAAACGCTATGAGAAATAAAGTATGGAGCAAAATGGAAATTTATGAAGGCGACTGCAGAAAAGTTGTTGAGGAAAAAAATTTTGAGAATTGTGCAGACAGAATAATCATGAATTTACCCATGCATTCTGAAAACTTTTTAGATGTGGCTTTTAAAATTGCTAAAAAAGATTGTGTTATTCATTTTTACACTTTTTTAGAAGAAAGTGAACTTTTCGAAAAGGGTATAAAAACAATAAAAGATAGTGCAGAAAAACACGGCAAAAAAATAGAAATACTCGGAAACAAGACATGCGGACAACTGGCACCAAGAATTTACCGAACTGTTATAGATTTTAAAGTTCTATAAAGACAACTGTCTTAAAAAAATTCAAAAGTTATTATTTAAGACACCTGTCTTAATGCTTCTTCTTCCATGAAATGAAGTTCTCCTGGAACAATAAGAATGTGTTGCGGTTTTCCAAAATCAAAATTAATTAATTCTTTCGTCTTTCCTGCTTTTATTGTCTGGTTTTCGGAACCGATTCTTGCCAGTCCTATAACTAATTGATTTTCATCCATACCGCTATCAATCAATATTTTTATTGCTTCGTTGACCGTCATGAATTTATTTTCTTCGGGTTTTAAATCCAAAAAAACGAGTGTATGCAGTTTATTATTTTGATTTGTTTGAATTGTTTCATAAAAAGATTTTGGATTATAACTTTTGGTTGGAAATGGGATTGAGCAGCTTTTTCCAAATTTGTATATAAAAAGTCCGGATTCGCAAATTGATGTATATATTGAAGAGGAATGAATTACTCTTGTTTTTATTCCTTTTTTCCTTGCTTCAATTAAAAATTCACTGTGTGTTGTTGCTGTCAATGGGTCACCTCCAATTAAAAAAGCGATATCTTTTTCTTTTGCGTCTTTTAACAGAATATCCGACTGTTCCACTTCTTCTCTCGAAAGGATTTTTATCTCTTTTCCAATCAATTCTTCTATTTTTGATTTATCTGCGCCAAGTTTAGATGTATACTCTTCCATATAAAGAATATCGCATTTTCTGGCTATTTCCAGTCCTTTTACGGAAATATCTTTTTCATCGTATAAACCAAGTCCTATAAAGTATAATGTCATAACAAATGTTATAAATGTTTTATTTTTATGTTTTTTTATGATTGATATATTTGCATTAATTGCAATATTCACTGGCGCGATTCTTCTTCTTATAGCAAGTATTGAAGACTTAAAAACAAGAGAAGTTCCTGATTATGTGAGTTATACGCTCATAGGTTCAGGTGTATTCATAAGAATCATGTGGTTCTTATTTGAAAGAAATGTATCTGTAATATTTTGGGTCCCCACTTCATTTTTGGTACTTGGAGGATTTTCTTATATGTTATACAAAAGCGGACAATGGGGAGGAGGAGATGTTAAGATAATGGCAGGTGTAGGGGTTCTTCTAAGTTCTTTTCCAGGAGAAATAATACCTTTCTTTTTAAATTTTTTAATAAATTCTTTGATTGTGGGTGCGCTATATGGGGCACTTGGAATCGCAGTTGTAGTAATAGCCAATAGAAAAAAAGTAAAATTTGAATGGTATGAATTGCTCTTGTTGCCTATATTTTTAGTAATAAGCCTGCTTCTTATTCAATATACACTATTGTTCATGTCTTTCTTTGGAATATTCATACTAATTTCTATATTGTCTCTGATTTATTTTAAAAAGGTTGAAGAAAAAGCCATGCAAATAGATGTTCCTGTTGAAAAGCTCACAGAAGGGGATTGGCTTGTAAACGATGTAAAAATAGGAGATAAAGTATTTCTAAAGAAGAGAAATATTGGGTTGACACTGGATGATTTAAAAAAACTCAAAAAGAATAAAGATAAAATAAAAAAAGTTAGAATAAAAACAGGGATTCCTTTTGTGCCTGTGTTTTTCATAACACTTATTGTAACTATTTTCCTTGGGAATGTATTACTTTTAATTCTTCCGGCTATATAATTACCAATATCCGCCGCTTCTTCTGTAAATTTCTTCGTCTTTCTTTTTCTGTTCTGTTTGTTGAGGTTGCTGTGGCTGCTGAGATTGTTGGAATTGTTGATTTTGTTGGGGTGTGTTGGGAGGATGTTGTGGAGCATACATAGATTGTTGGTTTTGTGGAGGTGCCCTTAAGGGTTGTTGTTGCTGTTGTGGATAATGTTGAACTTGTGGTTGTTGCTGATATTGCTGCTGTGGTTGTTGTTGTTGTTGTTGTGGTTGTTGCTGATATTGCTGCTGTGGTGGTTGTTGTTGCTGTGGTGGTTGCTGCATCTGTTGTTTTTGTCCGTATATTATTTGAGATATTTTTTGTTGTTGGTTTTTAAAATCTTCTTCTGAAAATTTCTGAGGTTCCCACACCAAATTAACTTTATCATTTTCATATCTTGGAATTATGTGCATGAAAGCGTGTGGTGTTCTTTGTCCGGCAGCTTCTCCCATGCCATAAAGAAAATTGACTCCTTTTGCTCCATATTCCAGAAGAGCTAATGAAAGTCCTCTTGCAACAAGAAAAAATTTGGACATATCTATTTCTGAGAGTTCCATAATAGAAACCACATGTTGTTTTGGTATTAGCATTAAATGTCCCGCATTAGCTGGATTTATATCTAAAGTAGCTACAAATAAATTATCTTCATATACTTTATAGCTAGGAATTTTTCCTCCAACTATAGCACAAAATAAACATTGCTGTTCCATACAATATGAATTAAACAACTCTATAAAAATATTTGGATGTATAAGATAATTAGAATTTATATAAAAAGTTAGAATAAGCGAAAGTTATACATATCTATAACTTAGACTAATTAGTATATTATGGAAATGAAATTAATTGAAAATGAACGTGCACTCGTAATGGGAGATTTCCTAGTTATTGCTGATTTACATATGGGCTATGAAAAAACATTGGAGGATAGAGGATATAATATACCAAGTATGAGAAAAGATTTTGTAAAAAGAATAAAAAATCTCCAAAAAACAACTAATTCTAGTAAGCTAATAATTTTGGGAGATATAAAACATAACGTTCCTGTGGCTACAAGAAATGAAAAGTATGAACTTCCAAACTTTTTCAGAGAAATATCAAAATTTTTTGATGAAATAATTGTGATTAAAGGGAATCATGACGGAAACATAGAAAAAATGGTTCATGAAGATAAAGTAAAAATTCTTCCTGAATACATACAAAAAGATTTTACGTTTATTCACGGACATAGATATCCATCGGAAAAAGCCATGCAATCAAAGACAATAATTATGGGACATACACACCCAACTTACAAACTAAAGGACAAGTCAGGTGTAAATCATAATTATGCATGCTGGACAATTGGAAAAATAAATAGTAAAAAATTGGACAGATATAAAAAAATACAATGTAAAAAAGTCATAATTGTTCCTGCTTTCAATCAGCTTACCACAGGATATAAAGGATTATCGGGTCCCCTTGCAAAAGCAATTAAAAGAGAAGGGATTTATTTAATTGATTTAACAAAGGTGATGTAATGACAAAAAAACCTAATGTGTGGGCAAGTTTGATTGCAATGATATTCTTAATTGCGGGTTTCGTGCTTTTCATGCTTCAAAAAAGAGAAACGGGAGTAGCCTGTACACTTGTAGGTGTTATAATATATCTAATAACAAAAGTAAGATTTTCAGATGATGATTGAAATTTCTTTATCAAGACATTTAGAAACAAATTTCTTAACGTCCTCAAATTCTCTTTTTATATCACACGCCAAATTTTCTCCAGATATGTAAATATTTTTGTGCTTGTCCAAAAATTTATCAAAATTGGAACTTGTAATCCATACGGGAGGTCCTATATGTTTTCTATATTTTGAAAGTTTTTTTGTCTCTAATTCGAAAAATATGTCGATTTTATTTTTATCAATAAAATATCCGTAATCGGAAACAGAGATGCCGTTTATCAAAAGGTGTTTATTTACTTTTTTCAGTGCTTTTTTAAGTTTAGCCAAAAAAACGTCTTCCTTTGCGTATTCTTTTTTAATTTTTTTGACAACCAACAATGTTTTTCTTTTGCTGCTTCTATTTTTTATTTCTTTTATACCTATTCTCTTCTTCTTGAAAAAATTTAGAGAAGGTTTTCTAAAAAATAATCTAGACGAGAGAATGAGGTTTGAAAAGACTTCGCTTTCCAGTGCTGCAGCCGCATTTCTTTCCTTAAGCACTGGGTCAATAATTATTATTGGAGAATATAATTTTGACTTGGAAAGTTTTCTAACAATTTCAGAATTATTCTTGTAATGTTTATTTATGTCTATGAAAATTTTGGGCTTCATTTTTTCAGATTCTTTTATGAAATTCAAAAAGGATTTGTAATGTATAATCAAAAGCTCTGAAACATACCCAGATATTCCCGATATGTGAGTTTCAGCGCCATAAACTCTTTGCGCCCTCGCAAATTCCTTAAAAACTCTTATTTCATCCGCTAATTTTGGATTTTCTTTTATTTTGTTTTTTACAAATTCAACATGAAAAAGAGAAGCGTCCATACTATTTTCCGCTTCTGATGGTTTTTTTATTTTGTAAACAGGTACAAATTCCAGCTCGTATCCTCTGTAATTTATTTTGCAGTAATCTCTGCTTCCGTGTAAAACTTTTACATTCTTGAAAACTTTTTTGACTATTTTTTTAAGCAAGCCTCCTATGTTTTTGTGTTTTTTTTCAAATCTTATGAAAATATCTATGTCATGCTGTCCTTTTGTCCAGGTATTTTTTGCGACACTCCCACCAACAAATATTTCCGCATCTATTTTTTGCTTCAACATTTCCTTCTGAACTTTTTCTTTAGAAAAATTTATAATGTCATCTACCTTTTTTGTTTCAGCAGTGGTAGGTTTTATTTTTTGTTTGACTTTTTTGACTATTTTTTCGTGCTCTTGCATAAAGATATTAAATAACTTGAATTTTAAAAATTGAGCGGTAAAATGGCATTTGACAATTTGCACCCAAAAATAAAAAAATGGCTCAAAAAAAAGGGCTATTTAGAAGGAACTCTGCCTCAAAAGTTGGCAATACCGGAGATAATGGATGAAGGTGATGTACTAATTATAGCTCCGACAGGACATGGGAAAACACTCGCCGCAGTTTTACCCATATTCGATATGCTTTTGAAGGAAAAGAAAAAAGAAAAAATTCGGGCTCTCTACATAACTCCTCTTAAAAGTCTCAATAGAGATGTTTGGGATAGAATAGTTCAGCTGGCAAGTTTTGTTGGATTAGAAGTGGACTTGAGGCACGGAGACACAACTCAGAAAGAAAGGAAGGCGCAGGTTGATGACCCCGCAGATGTTGTTGTCATAACGCCAGAAACGCTTCAGGCTGTTTTAACTGGTAAAAAACTTCGGGAACTCTTGAAAAATGTAAATCATGTAATAATAGACGAAATTCACGAACTCTGCGAAAATAAACGGGGAACTCAGATGACTCTGGCACTCGAAAGATTAAAATTTTTGGCTGGGGATTTTCAGAGGATAGGAATTTCCGCCACGATTGGAGACCCGAATGAAATATCCCAATTTCTTACAAAAAAAGATTGTAAAATAATAGATGCTCGCGCAGAAAAAGAATATGAGATAGATGTTGAGCATCCAAAACCAACCAAAGAAGATAAAATTTTGGCTGGAGAACTTAACACAATTCCAAATGTTGCATATTGTCTGAGAAGAATGAAAGAACTCATAGAAAGTAGTCGTTCTACAATTATTTTTGTAAATACTCGAGAAACTGCGGAATCTCTCGCATCCAGATTTAAAAAATGGGTTCCCGAATTTCCCATAGCTGTACACCATTCATCTCTTTCAAAGGATGTGAGGATAAATGTAGAGAATCAATTTAAAAATAATGAATTGAAGGCTATAATATCCACATCATCTCTTGAATTGGGTATAGATGTTGGGACTATAGATTTGGTTATACAATATGGCTCGCCAAGACAAGCCACAAAACTCATTCAGAGGATTGGAAGAAGCGGGCATGGAGTTGGGAGAATCTCCAAGGGTAAAATAATATGCAGCACTATAGATGATTATCTGGAAGCATATGCCATATACAAAAAATCAGAAGAAGGTTGGCTGGAAAAACCCAAAATCCCTCAAAAGCCATATGATGTTCTTGCACACCAGATAGTTGGTATTTGTATGGATTTTCAAAAAGAGGATAAAACACCAAAGAAAAAAGAAATTTTTGACATTGTAAAAAACGCATATCCATACAGAAATCTGAAAGTAGAAGAATTCGATGGAGTTATTGACATAATTAGAGATATATATCTTATTCAGGAAAACGAAAAAGGATTTTATAGAACAAGAAAAGGTTTGTTGTATTATTTCAAAAATCTCTCCACAATACCAGATGAAAAAAATTATATTGTAGTTGCCGCAGATTTAAACAAGAGAATTGGTGTGCTCCATCAAGGTTTTGTTGCTCAGTTTATAAAAAGAAATGCAGAATTCATAATGAAGGGCGAACCTTGGAAAGTTGTTGAAAGGGAAGATAATATAATTAAAGTTATTTCGAGCAAAGGAACCGAGAGTTCTATACCTAGTTGGGAAGGAGAACTTATTCCTGTTTATATGGAAGTTGCAAAACTTTGTGGGGATTTGAGAGAAAAATTCGAATTTAAAGAATTAAAAATGCAAAAGGAAAATTTTGTAGTTCCCACCAGCAAGAATATGTTTATTGAATCCTTCGAAAATTATGTAATACTCCACTCTTGTTTTGGCAATAAAGTAAACCAGACACTTGCTAAATTTCTGGGTGCAATAATTTCTTCAAAAGTGGGTTCTACCGTGGGAATTAGAAGCGATACATATAGGATAATGTTCAAAATGCCCGAACTTTTTGGACAGGACACCATTCTCGAAACTATAAATGAAATCGAACCTGAATGGATTGACGATATATTAAAAAAATCCATGAAGAATGCCACCATATTTAATTTCAGATTTTATCAGATAGCAAAACGTTTTGGAGCGATTGACAGAGATGCGGATTTTTCCCATTACATGATTTCAAAATTGATAGATGTGTATCAAAACACACCTCTTTATCATGAAGCCATAAACGAAGTTTTCAGGGAAAAACTTGATGTTGAAAACACAAAAGATTTGCTTAAAAAAATAAAGAGTGGGAGAATAAACATAAAAACATCTTCTGGGTATGAAGTTTCTCCTTTGGGTGCTGAGGGATTGGACTATAGTAGCGTTTCACTTGTAAAACCCAGCGAAAACATAAGTGAGATATACAACACAATAAAACAAAGACTCCTCAAAAGACGTTTTTGGTTTGCTTGTTTGAAATGTAAAAATTCATTGGGCACGTATACATATCAAAGCGTTCCTGAAAACTTGAAATGTAATAAATGTGAATCCAAATTGATAGGTTTCATACCTGCAAAAGATATGGAATTGGCAAAAAAAGTTCTTGTTAAAGATAGGAATAAGTTGAACGCTGAAGAAAAAAAACTTTTGAAAAATTTTGAGGAAACTGCGGAAATGTTCATATCTCGCGGAAAAATTGTTGTTTTTGTTCTGGCAGGTTATGGTATAGGTCCCGCGACAGCAAAGAGAATTCTTTCGCGGATAAACAAATCCGAAGAAGAATTAATAAAAGATATAGCTGAAGCTGAAAGAAATTTTATTCGCACGAGAATGTTCTGGGAATAATTACTTGTTGAAGTTTTCTCTGATTGGTGAAATTATTTTTATCAATTCATCTGTTACCGCATTCTTTAAATCGAGTGGATGTAAATCCCCATTTACATATGCTTCTTCTAATTTAGAGTAATTCTCAAATTCCAAGTCTCCGCCAAACTTTTCGGGACGTTTTATTCTCAGCTTTTCTACAACTGGAAAGATTATTAACTTCGATATTTGGAGTATTGGATTGTCCTCTGCTGTTTTTTCAGGACAATATGCATCTTTTACCGTCTTTTTAATTACTTCATCGCTGTCGGTTACTGAAATGCCTGAGCCTTCGATTGATTTTGACATTTTTTGTCCGGGCCCTTTAAGTGAAGTAATTAATGGTGTATGAACTGCTATAAAATTATGTCCTGTTTTATCTTTTAAATCTCTACCAACCATATGGATTTTTCTTTGTTCGAGTCCGCCATATGCAACATCACATTTCAGGTATTTTATGTCCAATACCTGCATTAATGGATACCATAATTGAGATATTGTGGCATTTTCTATATCTCTTGCGACTTGCTGCATGCTTCTAAGTCCTCTGTTAATTGTGACTTCTTGAGCTACAGACATAACATCAGACACATATTTTTTATCGAATTGAAAATCAGAACCTATGACAACTTCTGCATCGAGTCCTATTGATTTGATTGTTTTTTTCCATGCTTCGACATCTTTTTTTATTTTTTCTTCTTCTCCTTTTCTATTCAATAGTGCGTGCATGTCAGCTATTAAGAATTTTACATGAAATCCTGCTTTGGCAAAATCTTTGAGTTTTAACACCGTGACGAAGTGCCCCAAATGCATTGCGCCACTAGGTTCATATCCGCAATAAACAATGGGTTTTTCTTTTTCACTTAAAATTTTTCTCAGTTCTTCCTCTTTAACAATTTCGGCGGTGTTTCTTTTTACAATTTCTATTTTTTTATCAATATCCATAATACCACAAAAAGTTGTTACTTTTTATTACTTTCCTAATTAATTATATACAGAAAATGATATAAATTTAAAATTAATGTTTTTTTTATGATACCTATATGTAAACCAAAAATAACAGAAGAGGAAATTACAGCAGTTACAAAAGTTTTACGTTCTGGAAATATTGTTCAGGGGGAGGAAACATCTTCTTTTGAAAAGGAATTTTCTGAATATATAGGAACGGATTATGGGGTAATAACTTCTAGTGGAACCACCGCACTGATGACAGGACTTACCGCATTAGGACTAAAACAGGGAGATGAAATAATTACAACTCCTTTTTCTTTTATTGCTTCAGCAAATTCTATATTATATACTGGAGCAAAGCCCGTTTTTGTGGATATAGACTCAAAAAGTTTCAACATAGACACATCTCTTATAGAGAAGAAGATAAATGAAAAAACTAAGGCATTATTAATAGTTCACTTATATGGTTTATCTTGTGATATGGATGCTATAATGGAGATATGCAAAAAACATAATTTAATTCTTATAGAGGATTGTTGTCAAGCGCATGGTGCTGAATATAAAAACAAAAAAGTCGGAACATTTGGAGATATTGGTGTTTTCTCTTTTTACGCTACGAAAAATATGATATGTGGTGAAGGTGGAATAATATTAACTAATAATCAAGATATAGCTGAAAGATGTAAAGCTTTACGTTCTCATGGAGAATTTAAAAGATACAATTCTGATTTTTTGGGATATAATTTCAGAAGCACTGATGTATTCTCTGCTATAGGAAGAATTCAATTAACTAAACTAAGAAATTTTAATGAACGGAGAAGAGAAATTGCGGAAATGTATAATCAAGGATTAAAAGATGTTGGAGACTTAAAACTCCCTATTGAAGAAGAAGGATACGCTCATGTTTATCATCAATATACTATTAAAACTTCGAAACGAGATGAACTTGCTAAATTTCTTTCTAAAGAAGGAATAGGGAATAAAGTGTATTATCCTGTGCCTATATACAAACAAGAACCGTATAAAAGCATGGGATATAATGAAACACTTCCTGTTGTAGAAAATATTTCTTCAAAGGTTTTATCTATACCAGTTCATCCATCCATTACAGATGAAAATGTGGATTACATAATTTCATCAATAAAAAAATTTTTTGGTGAGGAAAGTGGAGACTGATTTTTTTAAGCATGAAACTGCAATTGTAGAAAATGGTTCTAAAATAGGAAATAATACTAAAGTGTGGCATTTTTCTCATGTAAGAGAAAATTCAAGTATAGGCAATAATTGTATTTTAGGAAAAAGTGTTTACATAGACAAAAATGTAAAAATTGGGGATTTTGTTAAATTGCAAAACAATGTTTCTGTATATGATGGAGTAACTATAGAAAAAAATGTTTTTGTAGGGCCTCATGTGGTCTTTACAAATGACAAATCACCCAGAGCATTTAATGAAAACTGGGAAATTGTTAAAACATTGGTAGAAGAAGGTTCATCTATTGGTGCAAATTCAACTATAATATGTGGTATAAAAATAGGAAAATTTAGTATGATTGGCGCTGGAAGTGTTGTAACCAAAGATGTTCCTGCTTTTTGTTTGGTTTATGGAAATCCAGCAAGAATAATGGGTTACGTATGTAAATGTGGAAAAATTTTAAAAAATACTGAAAAGGAAGATAATTTTTTGAAAGGATTATGTGAAAAGTGTGGAGATATTAATTTTGAAATTTAATTATCTCTCCTGTTTCTACAGATTTTTTTGCTGCATTTGCAATTTTAAGAGCTATTAACCCATCTTCTGGAAAGATTTCTGGTTTTTCTTCTTTTCTATAACTTTTTATAAAATTAGAAAGTTCTGCTTTCAAAGGTTCTCCTTTTGCAACAGATATTTTCTTAATAACAGTCTCATAACTTAATGACGTTAATTGTGGATAATCTTCAATCCCATTTGCACTTTGATTTTCATAAAATAACAATTCCTGTGTTATATAATCCAATTCTATCATACCTTTTTCCCCTGTAACAAATAGCTTTCTTATTTTTGTGGGAGTTATCCAATTTGTTTCGCTCATTGCGAGTATGTCTTTATTAAATTTTAATCCTATAAATGCACAATCATCATAATCTGTGATTATCTTTTCACTGAAAGAAAAAACTTCGGATACATCACAACCAGTAATATACCTCATAACATCTATATCGTGAACTGAGAGATCGGTTATTACACCAGAGTCTACCTTTCTTGGTGGAGCTAAACCCACTCTTCTTGAATTTATAGTTAGAACTCTTCCTAGAATTCCTTCTTCGATAATTTCTTTTAATCTCCTGACAACGGGATTAAATCTTTCTATGTGTCCTATAAATAAGTGATTGCCATTTTCTTTTGCAAGTTTAATTAAATTTTCCCCCTCTTCATTAGAATCTGCTAAAGGTTTTTCGATTAATAATCCTCCTTTAAAAATTTCAATTATATCTTTAGTTATTTTATAATGTAACTTTGTGGGCACACATATAGAAATACAATCTATATCTTCTTCGGTAATCATTTCTTTATAATTAGAATATCCTTTGCAGT
>SLLY01000072.1 GCA_007133845.1 Candidatus Woesearchaeota archaeon | reverse complement strand
TTTTTTATTTTTATGTAAAAATAAAATCTTAGCAATTTTTAGAATTTCTTCATCTAGCTCAACTTTTTTTGGAATTAATTTTACAAGCGCAGATTCTACTTTTGGTGCGGGTCTAAAAGCCGTTCTCGGAATATATTTCAAAATTTCACATTTAGCATAATAATTTACAAGAATAGAAAGTCTTGACCAACTTTTTAATCCTGGAATTGAATTCATTCTTTCCGCAAATTCTTTTTGATACATCAAAATAGCCAAAAGGTTTTTTACACCTTTATTTTTCTGTTTATTTAAGAAAATCAAAATTTTTTCAGTTATTGGCGCTGATATCTCATACGGAAGATTTCCAACAATTTTATTTACATCTTTAGGAAATTTCCAGTCAAGTGCATCTATATTTATGCATTCTACATTTTCAAATTTTTCTAAGTTTTTATCTAATTTTTTAAAAATGTATTTGTCAATCTCAATAGCATAAATTTTTTTTGCTTTTACTAAATTTTTTGTAAGTCTTCCATCGCCCGAACCAATTTCAATAACAACATCTTTTTCATTTATTTTTCCATAATCTGATATTTTTTTCAATAATTTTTTATCTTTTAGGAAATGCTGTCCAAATTTAACCATTTATATCTTCCCAATTAACAACAGGTTTATCAAATCTTTCTATATCGTCAATGCTAATTCTCGGACATGCTGTGTTTATCCATGCTTCGATATCTGGAAAATTCAAAAGTTCCTCTGGTGCAAGTGTTTCAAAAAGAAAAATATATGCTTTTTTATTTTTTTCATCAAGTTTCTTTTTTATTTTTTTCGCAATTTCTAAATTCTCCTGTCCAAATTTTGTACAAACAAGAATCCCCATTTTTTTTGCTTTTTTTGCTTTAGCTATTGTATTCTTTTTAAGCGTAACATATCTTTCAACTTCTTTTTTATCTACTTCTTTTATAAATTCTGCCAATGGATTGGCTTGAAAAATGGGTTTTTTTGTATTCATCGACAATAATATCGAATGAAAATATCCTGTTCCAAGATATAAGAAACAATCCACATTTTCAGAAATAGATAGAGGAGAATTTATATCACATCCGAGAACCTGTCCTTTTTCAGTAGCTCTGTAATTTGATTCTCCTATAAAAACACACTTTTCCTTTTTCTCTAAAAACTCCTTTAATTGAATTAATTGATTTGTAAATTGTGTTGTTGTAAATAATCCGACTTTGTTGCAAATTTTTTCATTTACCCCATCCATGAATTTTTCTGTTAGTTCTTTTTTGTATTTGACGGGTATGAATAACTTTTCCATAATAAGGTAACATATAGAAACTTTTTAAAACAATCGAAATTAATTAAATAGTATGCGGGAGTGCCGGAGTGGTCAATTACCTGAAGCTTTTGCTTCTGGAAGACTTAACGGGTATGGTTAAGGACCATATGGGTTAGTCCCTACGCAGGTTCAAAACAATCCTTTCTTTAAGAAAGATTGAGAAATTCCTGTCTCCCGCATTCAATATAAATTATCACAACTAATCAAAAACTTTAAAAAAGGTTAATTTGTGAAAAATGTATAAAGTGCGAAAACAAATGTTTTCGTTGCGAGGCGATTGTCGTGAAAACAACAAATATAAACTTAAGAAAATTAATTTCTGAACTTAACAAACAAGAAAAATCTATTTGGAAAAGGGTCGCATCAGATTTAAAAAAATCTAGAAGAAATAGAAGAGAAGTAAATGTTTCTGTAATAAATAGAAATTCAAAAGATAACGAAACAATAATAATTCCTGGAAAGGTTCTTGGAGACGGTGCAATAGATAAAAAATTAACTGTTGCAGCATTTCAATTTTCAGAACTTGCAAAATCCAAAATAGAAAAAGCAGGTGGTAATGCGATATCTATTAAAGAATTACTTGAAAAGGAACCAAAAGCGAAAGGGGTGAAACTTCTTGGTTAAAGAAACAATTTATATTGATGGTAAAAGATGTGTTATGGGTAGACTTGCAAGTTTTGCAGCTAAAGAAGCATTAGAAGGTAAAAATGTTATTATAGTTAATTCTGAAGAAGTTGTTTTAACAGGTAGCAGATCTCATGTTGTCGGAAATTATAAAAAAAGAATGAAAAAAATAGGTTATAGACACAAAGGTCCATTTTGGCCTAGAAGACCTGACGACATTTTAAGAAGAGCTATAAAAAGAATGCTCCCGTATAAAAAACCAAGAGGTTCAAAAGCTTTTAAAGGGATAAAAACATATATTGGAATACCAGAAAAGTTTGCGGAAGTTAATTTTAAAAAATATCCAAAAGCTAAACTTCATGAAGATGAAAGTAAATTTGTAAAATTAAAAAATTTATCAAAAGAAGTTGGTGGCTTCAATGAGTAAAAAAAATAAAAAATCAGTTCATACATCAGGTAAAAGAAAAATGTCCATAGCAAGAGCTACAATAAAGGAAGGAACTGGAAATATCAAAATAAACAAAAAATCATTAGAAATCATTTATCCTGAATTAGCAAGAGAAAAAATACGAGAACCATTAATACTTGCAGAAAATGTTTCAAAAAAAGTTAATATAGATGTTAAAGTTAAGGGCGGGGGAGTAATGTCTCAAGCAGAAGCTGCAAGAAATGCAATTGCGAAAGGTTTAGTAGATTATACCGGAGATAAATCTTTAAAAGAAAAATATCTGAAATATGATAGACATTTATTAGTTGCAGATGTAAGAAGAACAGAACCTCAAAAACCATGCAGATCTTCTGCTCGTGCTGGAAAACAAACTTCAAAGAGGTAAGATGAAATATGATAATACCAGTTAGATGTTTAAGTTGTGGAAAACCTATAGGACACCTTTGGGAAGAATATAGCGAAAAAGTGAAAAATGGAAAAAAACCAGAACAGGTTTTAGATGAATTAAATCTTAAAAGATATTGTTGTAGACAAGTTTTTGTGGGGCATGTAGACTTAATAGACATTGTTTCTAAATATAAAAAGTTTTGAATGCTTTTCTTAAACTTTATAAATAGAATTGTTTTAGAAAATCTTAAGGGGGATTAGTATAGCTTGGTCTAGTATGCGAGGTTTGGGACCTTGTGACCCCAGTTCAAATCTGGGATCCCCCATTTTTTCTATAAAGATTTAAATGATGATTGTTTAAAAATAATTAATATGAAAATTAAAGCCATATTTTCTGATTTGGATGGAACATTAAAATCTGGAATAAGTGAAGAAAAAGTTCCAAAAAAAATCATAGAAAAAATAAAAAAAATACAAGATAAAAACGTTTTATTTAGCATAGCTACTGGAAAATCTAGAAAAAAAATTTTTAATTATGATGTTATATATGCAATAAACGGTCCACTTATTTTAGAAAATGGGTGTGTTATACTTGAAAGAAAAGATTTTGATTTTGAACTAAATAAAAAATGGGATAAATACATAAGACTCGATATTAAAATGTTAAAAAAATTGGCCCTTTGTTATAAAAATAGAAATGTGATATGGAAAACTAGAACATTCACGATAAAGGGAGGAGAAGAACCTTCTATCCCGGAAAGATTTTCCGGTGTTTTTGAATTCAAAAAAAATAGACAATATTATGATTTTTTTCCTAAAAAAGCTGGAAAGTTGAATGCAATAAGATATGTATGCAAAAAAAATAATATCGGTCTTTCAAATGTTTTGTATATGGGAGATGATATAAATGATTTGGATATATTGGAAAAAGCTGGGCTTCCTTGCACAATGCAAAATGCACCTCCAGAAGTTAAAAAAGTGGTTAAAAAAAGAAATGGGATTATAACTAGATCTGAATCTTATATGGGCGCATTACAAATATTT
>SLLY01000003.1 GCA_007133845.1 Candidatus Woesearchaeota archaeon | reverse complement strand
CTTTTAGATATGCATGAAGAAATGGATGGTTTTGATAAAGTATATGACAACAATTTGGGACTTGATATAAACACTGCGAGAGGTGGAGGACCGCTAATAAGAATATATCAATACAACTGGGAAGCACTTCAACAACAAGAGGGATGGTAATAAACTACTTGTGATTTAAATGATTAAATCGTTGACAGTAATAATATTATCATTGGCACCTATTTCCGAATTAAGGGGCGCTATACCAACAGGAATTGCTTTAGGATTTTCACCAATTCAAATTTTTTTAATTTCTGTATTTTTTAATGCAATCGCTTTTTTTCCTATTTATTTTGGATTGAAATATTTTTACAAATATGTAAAAAACAACAATTTTATAACAAGAATTGTGGAAAGAGCGAGAAAAAGAGGACACAAACCTATGGAGAAATATGGTGTTTGGGGATTGATTTTATTTGTAGCTATACCACTTCCATTTACTGGAGTATGGACAGCAACAATAATTTCATGGCTTTTTAATGTTGAATGGTGGAAGAGTTTCGCGGTTATTGCAACAGGTGTTATAATCGCCGGAATAATTGTAACTTTAAGTTCAATAGGAGCTATACAATTTTTACAGGTTATTTAAAATGAACAAAAGAAATGTTTTACTGGAAATTATAATTGGATTGATTATATTATTTGGCATATTTTATTTCGTAAAACCGCAAGAATTAATTCCAACATTTAAAAAATTAAACTTATTTTATTTGACTCTTTCAGTTTTAACATACTTATTCATACATCTCTTATTTGCATATAGATTAAAACTTATTTTCGACCAGCTAAATAAAAAAATAAACATAAAAGAAATATTTTTCGCACATTTTGGAGGTATGTTAGCTTCTGATTTCACTCCGGCAAGAACGGGATATTTTTTAACTCCTCTTTTAATTGGAAAAAAGGTAGGTATTGAAAGCAGCCTTTCCGCCATAATGATTGCACAATTTACTATATTCATTTCAAAAATAGTTTTTGCACCTCTTGCTTTATTTTATTTGGCTGCTATAGTAAAAATGCCCGCTGTTTTGTTTTATTTAATAATAATAGGGATAGCTGTTCTTGCAGTTTTTGCATTCTTATTTTTTATTGCATTATGGACTAAAAAATCAACACCTTTGATAAATTTCTTTTTCAAATTTAAATTAATCAAAAAGATATTAAAGGATTTTAAAAGTAAAATAAAAACCTTTCAAAAAGAAAGTAAAAACGTAAAGCCAATTATAACCCATATTTTCTCGGTTACTATATTCATCTTAGTTATGGGTGGTTTAAACTGGATGTTTCTTGGATATTCACTAGGATACAAAATTTCATTCCTTACTTATTTCTTTACAAGCATTCTAATAATAATGCTTCATTTTATACCACTAACGCCGGCAGGATTAGGAGTTCAGGAAGGTGCAGGTGTTGCTGTATTGACACTTGTTGGTTTCACGCCCGGAGACGCTTTGGGATTCATGCTCATATACAGAATTTATTCAATATTAATACACACAATAGGAATAAAAGTAATAACTGAAAAAGGCATAGACTTCGTAAAAGCAGTCCACACCACCAAATGATTATTTCGCAGATTCAATAGGTTTCCAAATTTTCATGAAATCTTTTTTTGTAATGATATCCCAATAAGATAAAATCCAAACAATAGTTCTAAAAAATATCAACTTGGTCATCCAAAGATATTCTTTTATAGATTTGCAATATTTGAATGCTGAAAAAATACCTTTAGCTTCTCCAGAAAAACTTCTCCAATCCTCTTTTCCTAGCCATTTATTTATTTGATGATGTCCTGAGATAGTTCGACGTTTTTGAATTATCCAGTCTCTTATTTTTTCAGGATATTTAACTTTAACAATTACATTTGATGCATATTTTATTTTCCATCCTTTATCAAAAACCATTCTGCTAATTAAAGCATCATCAGCAAGAGTATCCGCTCTTATTGTTTTTATTATACCAGATTTAATAGCATAAAGGGGACCTGCGGCATGAATAAATTTTTCGTTGCTTCTTTTCTTGTGTGCTATATCTAATAAAAAATGTTGCCAAAATCCAATTATATTATTTCGTGAGTTAATAGGTTTAGGACGACTTGTTACGATACCAGTTTCATCATCAAATTCATTAATAAGTTTCTTTGAAAATCCATTTTTCAAATAAACATCTCCATCAACCAGAATTATATATTTACCATTAGCTTTCTTAAAAATCTGGTTTAATGCATTAGGCTTACCTTTTCTTTTAATTTCTTTTACGAGAATAATATTTTTATTTTTTTTAACATATTTCTCAGCTACAGGTATGGAATTTCCTCCCGCAACAACAATTATTTCAAAACCTTGTCCGTAATCCTCATCCAGAAGAATATCCAATACTTTACCAATAGTCTTCTTTTCATTCCAAGTCGCAATCCCAACCGTTATCATAATTAATACTCAACATACCAATATTTAAATATACTTTTTTAGTTAAAAGAATAGATAAAAATGAGCAAAAAAATAAAATTCGATGAAAAAAAAGCAATAAAAAGTAAGGAACATGTAAGACCTTGGTTAGCTAAATTCATGGATCCCTTTTCAATCAAAATCGCTAAAATCTTACATAAAATTGGTTTAACTCCCAATCATGTGACTATTTTATCTGGTTTATTTGCAATTATAGGAGTATCATTAATTTATTTTAATTATTTAATTTTCGGGATAATATCTATTTTGATTTATGCTCTATGTGATACGATGGATGGTAAAATCGCCAGAGCTACAAGTCAAATTTCAAAAAAGGGGCGTTTCTTAGACTCAATGACAGATTGGGTTGTATTCGTACCTAGTTTTATCCTTGTAGTTGGAATAAAAGCGGATATGGTTCTATATTCATATCTAATACTCTCTTTCTTATATGGAAGAATTTTTATTAGAAATTTGTACCCATATAAAGACAGTATATTATCTAAAAAGAAAAACCCTATTTTATTACGTATAAAAGAAATTTTTTTATCTTCTCCACATGCTTTTAAAATAGAACTTCTTATTTTACTTCTAATAAATCCAAAAATATTGATTTTTTACATGTTACTTATCGAAATATTGATGTTTATTGGTTCAATAAAATATATAGCATTGCCTAATTTAAAAGAGGACAAGAAATGAATAAAAAGATAATTGGATACACAACAGGAGTTTTTGATTTATTTCATGTAGGGCATTTAAATATTTTGAAGAATGCTAAAAAACATTGTGATGTATTAGTAGTTGGTGTGACAACAGATGAATTAGCTTATAAATTAAAAAATAAAATACCAATTATCCCTTTCAAAGATAGATTAGAACTTATTAATTCCATAAAATTCATAGACAAAGTGATTCCAGAAAAAAATGTGGATAAATTTAAAGCATGGGAAAAAATAAAATTTGATGTTATATTTAAGGGAAGTGATTGGAAAGGTACGGAAAGATGGAATGAATATGAAAGAAAATTTAAAGAGGTTGGAGTAAAAGTTTTTTATTTTCCATATACTGAGAAAATATCTTCCTCAATAATCAGAAAAAGATTACTAAAAAGATACGCAGAGGAATTTGAATGAAATTAATTAAAAGATTTGGTTAAAATATGGAAGTGGAAAAAAGATATTGGATGGAAAAAAAGTTTTTAAAGAAAATTAAATATTTTTTCAAAAAAATATCAGAAAATAAATTCAAACCTAAGGAACTATATAGACTGTTTATAAAAGCAATACTAACATTCTACTATTCTAAGAAAAAAAATAAAGGTATATACATATCAGATGAAGATTGGGATAATTTAATCATTTTAGATGCCTGTAGATACGATATATTGAAAAAAGAACTTGGTGATGGTGTTG
>SLLY01000037.1 GCA_007133845.1 Candidatus Woesearchaeota archaeon | reverse complement strand
TGAAAAAAGAATATGCCACAAAAGCAAAAAAACTTTATCCAAAAATGAAAGCTGTTGAAAGGAAAAAAATAAACACAACCAAAAAATTTGAAAAATTAAAAAATAAATATTATAAAAAAAAATAACAACATAAAGAAAAAAGAATAAAATATAAAACAGCTCTAGATAAAATAAATAAAAAAATTAAAGACATCGAAATCAAAGCAGAAAAAAGAGGATTTAGTTTAAGTAGAAATTAAAAAAATATTAAATAAGAAGGTGAAAAAATGACACAAGAATCTGTTTTACTCTTGGGAGTACAAGGACTTAGGGAAATGGGATTTTTTGACTTTTTCCTACCGCTATTACTATTCTTCGCAATAATCTATGGCGCTCTCGATAAAACAAAAATATTTGGAGACGATAAAAAGGACATCAATGCAATAATCGCATTTGTAATATCTATGATTGCAGCCACAACAAGTTGGGTGTTGAGAGGTGTCGCAGGATTTTTACCTTGGGTTGGTTTTATAGCACTGATAGTAGTTGTTTTTTTGATGCTTGCATCATTAATAACTGGTGATGTCTCATCTTTAGTTGAAAACAAATTTGTTAAAATTGGAGGAGTTTTATTTGTTTTAGCAGGACTTGGACTAGGAGTTTGGTATGGTTTAGGTTTAGATAAAAGATTTGCGGGAACCGGTACAGGTTTTTCTGAAACGGATGTAGCTATAATTGTTGTACTCGCAATATTTATAGGCGCATTTTATATGATAGTTAGAGGAAGTGGTGGAGGAGTTAGTGAAGGATAATGGTATCTGTAATTGGTGTTTTATCTGCAATGTGGGATTTACTCGCAGCCATGTCTCCTGTGGGTATAGAACCATATCTTTTTTGGTTAACTTTAATGCTTTCATTTGGTACAATACTTTTATTATTAAATCTTATTCCGTTATTTAGAGAAAGAAAAGGCATAACAGCAATAGTTGGTTTTGTTATGGCGTATTTTGTTGCAAGCAGTAGCTTTGCTGTGATTATTATATCTAAACTTTTCCCAAGCGTAGGTATAGTTATAATGTTTTTATTGGGATTGTTAATGCTAGTTGCTATTATATCTCCAAAAAGTATAAAAGAAGGAGAATTTACGGCAGGACCAGTTATAATTATAATTGGATTTTTAATTGTTATATGGATTACATACACTGCAGTTGCTCCTGAACTAGCTGCCGCAGGACACATATCTCCAAGAGGCGTTGGATTTTCAACAGAAGATTTAGCCGCTATAATTATTATAGTTGTCGTGCTCGGTGTTTTATGGGCAGTATTAAGAACACCCAAAGTTAAAGAGGAGCCAGGACCCGAAAAATTGTTCAAATGGCTTTTCGGGAAAAAATGGTAGGTGAATAAAAATGACAACCCTTTTAGAATCATTTGGATTTTTTTCAGATGTATTTGAATTTTTTATACCCTTTTTATTAGTGTTTGCTGTCGTGTTTGGAATACTTTTAAAATCAAAATTTTTAAGCGACGATTCTAATGTTAATGCTGCAATAGCTTTTGCAGTTGCTATAATTGTTGCATTAGGTGGTGGAGGAGAATTTTTAGTGGGTTTAACTCCATTCTTTGCAGTATTCTTTGTAATAATATTTTTTATACTAATGATATTCATGTTTTTTGGATTAGATCCAAAAGACATAATGCAGTCCAAAGCAATAATATTTTTGGTTGTAGCAATTTGTGCAATATTTGTTTTTTTTGTAATGGGAGAAATGTTTGGAGATCAATTAGCAGTAGTATCTGTTGAGGACTCAGTAGGTAATAACATTACAAATGGAGCGCCAGTTGATTATAGAGATGAAACAATTGGTTCACAAGCAGTTGCTCGAATACTTTCACATCCTAAAGTTTTAGGTATGATTGTTCTTTTAGGACTTCTAGCAATAGCTACATACTTTATTGTTAATAAACCAAACTAAAAATAAAAAAATCACTTTTTAGTTTTTGTTTTCATTTTTTCTACAACTTCTCTAAGTTCTTTTATTTCTTCAGATAAAGAAGGAACTAATTTTCCCATCATCTTATCTATCGCACTCATCTGTGTTCCAACTTCTTTTACTGTTTCTTCGTATTCATCAGATCTCATAGATAAAGATTTTGCAAAATCATCTATCCTGCTATTTAATTGAGAAACCTTACCGTCTAAACCATCGACTTTTTCTTCGACATGACTTTTCCAATTTCCAAGTTCTTCTATTTTAGATTCTACAGAACTCCATTTTTCTTCTATTATACTTTCAACTATTCTTTGGAGTTCGTCAACTAAATTATTCATGCCAGGTGGCAATTGAGCAGCAGAAACTTTTTGTTCTGCTGTTTGTGTTGGTTGAGAAAAATTTTGCTCTGGAAATAATTCCGGCTCTTCTTTAAATTCTTCTTCCGGAAATTCATCTTCTATAATTGGTGGCCGCGCTGATACAGGTGGTTGTTGAAATTGTGATTGTGGTTGTTGAAATTCCTGTGGTGGCTGTGATGCTCCAGGTGGCTGTTGAAATTGTGATTGTGGCGATGGCTGTTGAAATTGTGATTGTGGCTGTTGCATTCCTCTATTAAAATCATCTTCTGCTACCGCTCCTTTAATATCTGCTTGAGATATTGCATCTTTTATATCACTTAAAGAATAACCCGAAGCTCTTAATTGATTTGCTATCTGTGGATTAGACATTCCCTGTGACCTCATATTTAAAACTTGTGAAACAGGTATGTTACTACCGGATTCGAAATCCTCATCAAAATCATCATCAAAATCATTTTTTTTCTTTTTTCCAAAAGGTAATTTGAAAGCCATATTTACACCTCACTTTTTTAGACTTTTTAATTTTTCATCAACAATTTTTTCAACATCTTTAACACTTATAAATCTTGTAGAATCCATCATTTCCACATATTTTTCAATAATTTTTACATCAGCGTCCCTTGCTTTGGAACTCAATCCTTTTGCAATTTTTCTTATAGTGTTTTTCATATCCTCTAATTCTTTCTTTAATTCATCTATTCTCGTATTTTGATTTGAGTTAACCTCATTTATTTCATTTACATTTGATAAAGCAGTCTGATTTACAACATGAAGTTTTTCTCTAAGATTTTTTGTCCTCTCCTCAAGAATTCTAGCTCTATCGTTCAATTCAGACATTTTCTTTTGCATGTCAACAATTTGACTGGATTTATCAACTTGCTTTTTTCCCTTTGATTGTTCTAATAAACTTGCCATTTTATCACTTTTTTAAATGCATACTAAAATATATAATTAACTTATTATATAAATATAATGTGGTTTATATAAAAAAGGTGAGTATATGGCAGATGATGAATTGAAATGTTTCGATTATGATATAGAAAGAGAAAGAGGAGATATAAATTTAGCAATAAATACTATAGGGTGCACATTTTATCCCTCTCTTGAAGATAATGAAGAATGTATGGAAAAAACAATAAACATTCTAATTGAGACTGGTGCGGTAACTTCCATTATTTTTCAAGCAGAAAGAAATTACATATATCCTTTTGAACAAGTTAGATTATTAAATGAAATAGCGGAAACTTATGTTTATTTAATAAAAGAAAAAGAGATATTGAGCAAAAAAACATTGGGAAAGGACATAGAAAATTCTAAGATATATCCCGAATTTTTAAACACCATAAAAAAAATAGTTGCAGAAAAATTAAGAAGAGACCCTATTGGTGCATATGTTCTTTCTGTAAGAACAAGAAGAGAAAAAAAAGCTAAATTTCAATTAGAAAAAAATGTCGCAGATAAAAAATGTTTAAAACGATTTATACAAGTATTAACAGAAATAATAGAACAATTTGAAAAAACAGAACTCATAAAAAATGCAAAATCTGAAATAGCAGGACATAAAGTAGGTTCAAGAGATATATACTTTAATTTTTTCGAACCATACATAAGATTAAATTTTATGTT
>SLLY01000007.1 GCA_007133845.1 Candidatus Woesearchaeota archaeon | reverse complement strand
TTTTACTATAAAATATAGTAGGTGAAAAAATGACACAAGTTACTGTTAAATTAAATAAAAAATTGGATAAAGTTGTTGGTATAGTTAAAAGTATTCAGGACCTTCCTTCTAAAGATAAAGCTATACAATATATAATCGAAGAAAAAGCAAAGGATGTTTTAGATAAAAAATTAAGAAAGGAATATATAAATAAAATTCTAAAATTAGATAAAAACGGAGAATTCAAGGAATACAAAAACGTTGAGCAATTGGAAGAGGAAACAAGTAATGCATAGTTTTTCAGTAGAAAAGAAATTGAGAAGTAAACTTTCCAAACTTTATAAAAAAGATAGGATTGTATATAAGAGAATTATATCTAAAATTAAAGAAATTGTTTCAAATAAATCTATAGAACATTACAAAAATTTAAGAAAACCTTTAAATGAATTTAAAAGAGTTCATATTATGAAGAGTTTTGTTTTAATTTTTAAATATGAAAAATCTAAAGATTGTGTTTTATTCTATGATTTTGATCATCACGATAAAATATACAAATGATGAAATTTATACTAAATTTTTCAAAAACAGAAAAGCTAAAAACCTACAATATAATTAAAAAACGCATGAATCTTGTTTTTATTAAAGAAAGAATAGAGAGAATTAAAACAAAATATACATATAAAAGATTCAATAAAAAATTCGGTATACCTTGCATCGTACATGCCACTACACCAAGAAATATAAAATTAATTTTAAAAGACGGAGTTCTAAAGAAAACATCGAAAAGAAGAAAAGTTTGCGATTTACCCAGATGCAACCCATTTGAAAAATTGATAAATTTACATGATTGCGTTTGGTTTGCTGTAGGTTTTCAATATAACATAAAAAACGAACCATATGGATTTATATTTGAAATAGATGAAATAGACGATAAATTCGAAGTTTTTCATTATAACATCCTTAGTCAAGTAAATAAAATAATAATAAGATATTGGCGAGATAATGATAAAGAATATCTTAAAGAACTTATGAACGAAAGCCCAAAAACAAGAAGAATAATAACATATTTTCTTGCAACAGAAAAAACAGGGTGGGGTTCTCTTCGATTCTGGGAAATTTCAAATACAATATTTTCTTTTTTTGAAAATTATCCAAAAAAGAAAGAGTTGATAAATAAAATATTGAGGGAACGTAAAAAAAATAAAATAAAATCTTCAATAAAAAAATATCTTTATAATGAATTCAAAAAATCAAGAATAGAAACCGCAGAAATTGTGTCCTATAGAAACATAAAGTTAGATAATCCCAATCTAATCGGTTTGTTCGTAAAGGATCGAGAACACTTCAACAGAGTAAAAAAAGAACTCTTAACATTCATAAAAAAAGCCAAAAACATAGACGAAAACAAATTTTTAATTTTTGATGGAAAAAGAAAATTTACTATAGATGAAATGTTGTCAAATAGAAAAGCTAAAAAATAATCAAACATTCTAAATTTTATGAGATTTGGGTTGCTCTTATTTCTTCTTTTATTATGTTTCGGTATTGCATATGGTTTGGAATATCAAATATCTACTCCAGAAGAGATAATTGTGGGTGAATGGTTCTTTGTGAATATTTCCATGGTTTCAAAAGAAGAAATGGAATTTTCCATATATTCATATGTTTACGAGGGTTTTAATTGTGTTGGACAAGGTTGGATAACAAATCAAAAAGAAATACATTTGAATCCAAATCACCTAATCGAATTTGAACTCCACGATTTAATTAAACATGGAACAGAACCAGGATTTTATAATTTAAGAGTAAGATTTAGATTTGATGAAGAAAACAAAATGGACGAGACATATACAGTCAAAGTTTTGTCTAACTCAGAATCGACAATTTCAGAAACATATTTATATATAGGTTTAGTTTTGGTTTCATTAACAGGACTTTTTGTCATATTAAGGAAGGGATAAAAGATGATATTAGGAAAAAAACAAAAAATCAAAGTTAGAATATTTATAGAACTTATGGGATGGCCAGAAGAAGCATTGAATGAAACTCTTAAAAAAATAGTAGATACAATAAAAAAGAAATGGACTGTCTACAAAGAGGATTATTCTGAACCAGAAAAAGTAGGAGAAAAAATGTTTTCAAGTTATGTAGAATTTGAAGCAGAGTTTTCAGATTTAAAAGAATTGTTTGCTGTGGTACTTAATTATGGACCAACTGTTGTTGAAATTCTAGAACCAACGGAAGTATACATATCTGGAAGTGATTTACAAGACATTATGGCAGATACTAGTTCGAAAGTTAATGCATTAGATAGAAACGTAAAAATACTATCTGCAAGAATTAAACGAGCTGAAATTGCTAAAGGAGAAGGTAAAAACGGCTCCAAAATACAAAAAGAAGCTCAAAATGAAGAGAAAGAAGAGACATCAAAATTTACTATTAAGAAATGACTAATATGTATTTCTTAAAGAGAAAACTTTAAATACGCTCCTAATTTGATTTATTCTGTAAAAACCTCAAATAGAGATAGTAATATCGAGCAGAGTATATTAAGGGGGTTTTCGAAAACCTAAATAGAAAAATGAAAAAAAACCTATAGGAGGTAGGTGAAAAAAATGGAAGTAAAAAAAACAATTAAAAAAATAGCAGCAATCGGTGCAGCAGCAGTCCTTTTTACAGGATTGGGTCTTGCTGGAGCAAGTGCAGCATTGGAAAATTTGCCAAGTCCATTTATTGAAGATGGTGTATTTGATGCACACATAATAATTGGTACAGGCGAATGGAACCCGGACATAGATATGGCAGGATTCCAAAACGACATGAGCATTGGACAAGAAATTGCAGGAGCTGTAGCAGATGCATCTGAATTGCCAGTGTCAGAAACAGAAAAAGTAGGAACAGAATTGATCGAAGATTTATTCTACGGTGACAATTTTGGATACAACTCTTACTTCTTTACAGACTACTATTTCCCACAACTTTTGACTGAGGGAAGAGTAAGAGTAGGTGGAACAAACATTGATTACGAACAAAGCATAGAATTTGCAGGAGAAGAAGGAGAAGGACCATTTACACTGTCTTTTATAAGAAACTTAGAAGTTGATGAAGAAACATTGGATACGTACTTCTTTCAAGACGATGGATTAATCTACACATATTTGTTAGATTTCCATGAGGGATTCGCTATAGGCGATTTAGAACAAGAAAGAATAGAAATACAAGGACAAGAATATTTTGTATCTGAAGCAAGCGATGAAAGCATAGTATTATTCTCAGGTGCAGAAGAAGCAATTCAATTGGCAAAAACAACACAAACATATGTTGTAGAAGGAACATCCTACAATGTCGAAGTAGACAGAATTACTGGAGAAGGAACAGAGCTAAACCCATACAAAGCACATTTCAACATAAATGGGGAAACATTAACTCTTGAAATTGGAGACACAGATGAACTTACAGATGAAACAGTAGTTGGAATCACAGACATTTGGATTGATGCAATTGACCCAGAAGGTGGAGTAGAATTCTACATAGGAGCAGAAAAAATCGAATTAGATGCAAATGGAGATGTAGAATTTAATGACGAAAGACACGATGACTATGACATAAGGTCAAATTTCGGATTTGACGGAACAGACTTGACAAATATAACAATAAATGTAGAATCTCTTGAAGAATTATACCTAGCAGAAGGAGAATCTTGGGTTGACCCTGTATTCGGAAACTGGGAATTAGAATTCGATGAATTGATAAAAACAGTAGAAGAAATTCACTTCAATGCAAACAGAGGAGAACTTTCCTTTAGAAACCAACAAGGAATTAATTTAGTTATTCCATTTGTAGAAGAGGTTGAAGAAATCTTCTTTGGAAATGACGTCATTGAAGGAGACGACACATACGGAAACTTCATGATGCCAGGTTGGTCAATAAATGAGACAGAAGGAACAAGAGGAAGAGACTTTAGAAGAGTTCAATTCTTAGCTTTCAA
>SLLY01000074.1 GCA_007133845.1 Candidatus Woesearchaeota archaeon | reverse complement strand
TCTAATAAAAAAATAAAATTAAAAAATAAAAAAAAGAAAAATTACTTGACAGATATTGTCAAGATGTTTGAACTTTCTTTGTCCTTTCCTTTTTTGTCTGTGAACTCAACTAATGTTGGTGGGAAATTTATATCTCCCAAAACTTCAATTGAAGTTCTGATTTTATATGAAAACACTCTCTCTTCTTTTGGTTTCAAATTGTCTATTTCCCATGAGACCACTTTCTTTCCGTCTTTTTTCTTTACACTTCCCGGAACAGTTCCATAATCTCTAATTTCTTTTATGAAACTAGGGATAGGATCAAACACTTTCACATCCGTCATTTCTTCATTTGTCAAGTTTTTCAATCTTAATTGAATCTTTAAATCCATGAATCCTGCGTGTCTTTTGTAATCCACTAATTCTTTCTTAACCCACATTTTTCTTGTGACATACCACAATACAGCAAGTACTCCCAAAGCCACAAAAGGAAGAATAATCAAGGGTACGTAACTAACTCTATATTCAACTGTGGTTTCTTCACCAGGTCCTAAAGAAAGTTCCCACATTATTTTTGGTCCGTCAAAGAAATATCCTTCCGTACCTTCTTTGATTAAAAGTTGTTCTAAAGAAGACATGGGCACATAAAAGAAACATGTTGTTTCTTCTGTTCCTGAATTTTGAATCGTGCCAACATAATGTTTACCAAATATATTTACATTTT
Organism: Candidatus Woesearchaeota archaeon; assembly: GCA_007133845.1. Classification (GTDB taxonomy): domain Archaea; phylum Nanobdellota; class Nanobdellia; order CSSed11-243R1; family CSSed11-243R1; genus CSSed11-243R1. Next base: position 3,274 of record SLLY01000074.1, on the reverse strand, counting down.
CTTCAAATTCTATTAATTCACATTTAGAAAAACCACTTATTTCTCTATAAATCGAATCGCTTATAATCGTTTCTTCAGAAAATTTTAAATTGACATTAAAATTATAATTTCCTAAAAGAGCTTCTTCAGGTATTTTTAAATGATCAATTGTGTATAAATTAATTCCTTTTTTAATTTCTAATTCAGAAGAATGTGTTTCAAAACCAAACAAATTAGAAGTTATCTCAATTGGAATTGTTGTTGTTTCTACAGGATTATTGACTTCAAAAGTCAACTGAATTGTATCTCCAGATTCAATAACGTCCTGATCAATTTCAACATAGTTTATAGAAACTGCTCTGAATGGTTCTAAGGGTTCTAAAATTTTTCCTTCTAAATTCACACTTCCTATAGTTGTTCCTTTATCTCCATCAAAAAAGAAAACTCTTATATTCACATTTCTTGCTCTTTCATTTTCATTTAAATTTATTGTCACACTTACTTCTTGCCTATCGCCTTGTTTAATCGAAAATCTTTGTGGATTTAACTCATGTCTTCCTGGAAAAAGTGTATTCAAAGTAATTGTTCTTTTTTCAGTTCCGGAGTTAGTAAAAAATATTTGATATTCGAGTGATTCTCCGGGTCTAGCTGTTCCATTTAAAGTTCTAGTATTGAATAATATATCTTCTGAACTTGTTGCCTCGACAGAATTTAAAAAAGAAACTGTCATAATTATTACAAACAAAATTAATATTTTTTTATAGCTTACCATGCTATATTAAACATATGTTAAATTTATAAATTCTTTGGGAAAAATATAAATAGGTATTGCTACTTTAAAATGATGGTGTTTGTATGATTTCTGATACATTTGAAGGGTTGAAAGAGATTATAAAAAATAAAAAATCTGAAGATTGTTTGTTTATCAGTATATTTTCTTTTTTAAACGATAAAAATCCTAAAATTTATTCGGGAGAAATCGAGGGAATAATAGAAGGAGAAGAAGGAAAAACTGGAAAAAGAAATGGTGTGATTTTTTCTGGGTGTTACATATTTAAACCTGAAGTTGAAGACAAAATTTATAAAAATAAAAAAATTAAAACGTATATATACGAAGAAAAATGGGATTATATAATCACAGATGATTTAAATGAATTTGAAAAATATGCTAAAAATTTATTCGATGAATGTGGATTAGACGACTATATAGAAATAGTAAAAGAGTCTTACAAAAAGATATAAAGGATTACTTTAAATATATTTTATGCTTACATTCGTAACAAACTTATTTTTTAATTTTATTATTTTTTTATTCGGAATTGTTTTCATTTTCTTATCATCTATCAATTTAATAACTTCATTTTTTTCATTAAAAAAGGAAAGATACGAATCTTTTTTTCCGAGAGTTTCTGTTTTAGTAAGAACTTGGAACGATGGTTCTGTTGTAGAGAGATGTATAAAAAATTACTTAAAACAAGATTATCCTGAAAACGATTACGAAATAATAATCATGGATGATGGTTCAACAGATAATACTAAAGAAATATGTGAAAAATACTCAAAGGAAGGAAAAATAAAATATATTAGATTTGAAGAACATTCTGAACTAAAAGCAAAGGTTGTGGACCATACAATTGAAAATTACGCGACAGGAGAAATAATAATAGAAACAGATGTTGATGGTGTTCTTCAAAAAGATTTTATTAAAAAAATGGTTCGTCCATATAAAGACAAAGAAGTCGCTGCTGTAACTGGTGTTGTGATGGGAGGAAATTGGTATAGGAATCTTCTCGCAATGTCAAGAGCGGTTGAAAACTTTTGGCATTTTTGCACAGCGATGTATGGTAGATATGCTCTTACAGGACAAGGTTTTATTTATGGAGGAAGTAAAAGTTATCGAAGAAAAACATGGGAAGAGTTGGGAGGACATTCGACCAAAACCTTAGTAGAAGATGGTGAGATGGGTGCAGAATTGGTTGGAAAAAATAAAAAAATAGCTATAGTAAAAGATTCACCCGTACTTCAAGAAGAAGTTGAAACTATGAAGCAATATTTCGACGAACAAAAACGATGGATTGGCGGAGATATCGAAGTAACAAAATTGTATAGAAAAAAACTTTTAAAAAATAAATTTAATTTTATCGTTATGTCTTCTAATTTTTCAATAGATTTTATTTTTTTAGCGTCAATAATAATCTCTTTTTTTAATCCCATATTTATTATTTTTGCATTAATAAACGCTTTAGCAGTTTTCATTGGATTATTTTCTTTCAGAGCAAAAAGGGAATTTTATTTTTATTCGATTCCTTGCATGTTGATAAATTCTATTTTAAGAATAATTATACTGTTAAGTCTTGTAAAATCTAAAATAAAAAAGGATGAAGTTACTTGGAAGAAAGTTTGGCATTATCCTGTTGAATTAAAATCCCCTACAAAAAATAAATAAAGTGATAAAAACTCAAAAAAACAGGTGATATTATGGAAGTAAAAGTATATTCGACTACGACTTGTCCTTGGTGTGACAAAGTAAAAAATTTTTTGAAGGAAAATGGTGTAGATTTCGAAGATATAAATGTTGCAGAAAATGATGAAGCTGCGGATGAAATGATTGAAAAGTCTGGACAAATGGGTGTTCCGGTTATTTCAATAAAAAAAGATGGACAAGAAAAAATTCTTGTTGGATTTAATGAAGAAAAAATAAGGGAAATATTAGAAATATGAGGTGAGATTATGGCAAAAATAATTCAAAATAAAAAAGATTGTATTGGATGTGGTGCTTGTGCTTCAATTTGTCCGGAACATTGGAAAATGGAAGATGATGGAAAAGCTTCATTAATAGGTGGAGAAAAATCCGAAGAAAAATATGAAAAAGAAGTAGAAGAAATTGGATGTAATAAGGAAGCAAAAGAAAGTTGTCCGGTTCATGTGATAGAAATAATTGAATAAAATGGAAATAAATGTATTAAAACAAAATGTAAAGAAATTAAAGACTAGTCTTCTTTTTATCATAGAAAAGTCAGAGAAGGAAAAGTTAGACTTTTTAAAAAACAATTTTTCAGCGGATAGAATTATCAAAATTAGCTTAAAAAAATTTGAGCCTAAAGAATTTAGAATTCTTGGCTCTAAAATATATAAAATGGCTGAAAAGATAAAGCAAAATGAATTATCTATAAAATTTCCTTCAGTAAAAAATTATGAGGAATGTTCGCAAGCATTAATAGAAGGAATATTTTTGGCTTCTTATAGGTTTGATAGGTACAAAACAAAAAAGAAATGTTTTGAAATAGAAAAAATA
>SLLY01000071.1 GCA_007133845.1 Candidatus Woesearchaeota archaeon | reverse complement strand
TTTATTTCTTTAAAAACAGAATCCCATTTATCGATATCTTGTATAACTGTAAAAGAAAAAGATTTGTCAAATTCATTATCTTTGAACGGAAGTTTTTTTGCATCTCCAATAACATATTTTATATTTTTTCTTTTGATAGATTTTTTAATCATTTCTTCAGATAAGTCCAATCCGACTACATATTTTACTTTTTTAGAAATTTTTTCTGTTATTATTCCAGTTCCACAACCCAAATCTAATACTTTATCGTCCTTAGATAAAACAATCATCTTTTTTGCAATATTCCATTTTCTTAATTGTTCTTCTCCATACAATTTATTATAACCATTTGCAATTCCATCGTAATAATTTTTAGTTTTCATTAAACTTTTAAGTTGATATGTCCTTTAAAAGTGTTGTCATGACAAGAAAATTCAAGTTTACAGAACATTCTGCAGACGTTTACATAGAAACATCTGGAAATAATTTAGAAGAAGCATTTTCAAGTATAGCTATAGGTTTAGGTTTTTTAATAATTGAATCAGATAATGTAGATGATAAAGTAGAAAAAAAAATAATAGTCGAATCAGAAGATATGGAATCTCTTTTATTCGATTTTTTGTCAGAAATTTTAATTTTTCAAGATGCAGAAAGTTTGATTTTTCATAATGTGATTGTAGAAAAAATTGAAAAAAATAAAGGAATCTGGAGTTTAATTGCAAAAGCTAAAGGAGAAAAATTTAACCCTAAAAAACATAAACAAGGAACTCATGTAAAAGCCATAACATATCATAATATGGAAATAAAAAATCAAAAAGGAAAATTTAAAGTAAGAGTGCTTGTTGATATATGAAAAAGGTGATTTTATGAAAAATATGAATGTTGAATTGAAAAAAATTAATGATTTTGAATGGGAAATTCCTATAGGAACAGTACCAAATATGAACGTACCTGGAAGAATTTTTGCGTCAGAAAAACTTCTTAATAAAATAAAACAAGATAGGACACTTCTGCAATGTGCGGGTGTTGCAACTCTTCCCGGAATATACAAATATGCAATAACACTTCCAGATGGACACCAAGGATATGGATTTCCAATAGGAGGTGTAGCTGCACTAGATTATGAAAAAGGAGGTATCTCTCCCGGTGGAGTTGGATATGATATCAATTGTGGAGTAAGACTCGTTAAAACGAATATAAGCAAAGTTGAAATGTGTGAAAAAATAAAAGAACTATTGGAAAAACTTTTCGAATATGTTCCAAGTGGATTAGGAAGTAAAGGAAAAACAAGAATAAAATCTGAAAAAGAATTTGATGAAATTCTTGAAAAAGGAGCGAAGTGGGCTATTAAAAAAGGGTATGGAAAAGAAGAAGATTTGAAACATTTGGAATCTGAAGGATGTTTAGATTTAGCAAGTGCAGAATTCATAAGCCACAACGCAAAAAAAAGAGGAATGCCTCAATTAGGAAGTTTAGGTTCTGGAAATCATTTTCTTGAAATTCAATATGTTGAAAAAATTTACAATGAAAAAGTCGCCAAAGTTTTTGGACTCGAAGAAGGAAAAACGACCTTAATGATTCATACTGGTAGTAGAGGTTTAGGTCATCAAGTTTGTTCGGATTATATAAGAAAAATAGAAAAGGAATTTCCTGAAGTAATAAAAAAATTACCAGACAGGGAATTGGTTTATGCCCCCGCAGGAACTGAACTTGCAAAAAAATATTTGAAATCTATGAGTGCTGCAGCAAATTATGCATGGTGTAATAGACAAATGATTCTTCATTGGTCGAGACAGGCTTTCGAAAAAGTTTTTCAAAAATCTTCTGAAGAATTAGGTATGGATGTTTTATATGATGTGGCACACAACATAGCTAAAATAGAAACACATAAAGTAGAAGGTGAAATGAAAAAAGTTTATTTACATAGAAAAGGAGCTACAAGGGCTTTTGGTCCTGGAAATCCTGAAGTACCAGACGTTTATAGAGAAGTAGGACAGCCAGTTATAATTCCAGGAAGCATGGGAACAGCAAGTTATGTTTTGGTTGGAACAAATGAGGGCATGGAAAAATCGTTTGGTTCCACTGCGCACGGAGCTGGAAGAACTATGAGTAGATACGCAGCAAAGAAAAAATATTTGAGTGAAACAGTCAAAAAAGAATTAGGTGAAAAAAACATATTAATTAAAGCCGCTTCTAAAAGTGGAATTTCTGAAGAAGCTCCTGGCGCATACAAAGACATAGATGAAGTTGTTAGAGTTAGTGATGAAACAGGCATTGCAAAAATTGTTGCAAAACTTCGCCCAATGGGTGTTATAAAAGGATAACTTTTAAGTAGTAATTTTTATAAATACTGATTTAGTTAATTTTCTAGGTGATATTATGTGTAAAGAAAATAAACTCGATTATATGAAAAAAGATTATCATTGTGATGAATGTGAACATAATTTAGATATTGATGATTTAAACGGCTCTTTTTGTCCTTATTGTGACAATAAAGTTAAGGAACTTTCTGAAGTATATAAACAAGCATACAGCAACACGAATGTAGAGGATTTAAAAAATGACTGAAACATATGGCATACTTTCTGATTTACATGAGATAAACACTTACTTAGTTTCAAGAACATTTCAATATTTGAAAGATGAAAATGTTGATGGCGTGATTTTAAATGGAGATATAGTAGGAAAACGTTCTGTAAGTAATCCTGTAGATTATTTAGCCAAAATTCTTGACATAGCAAAAAAGTCAGAACTTGAAACATACGTTCTTCCTGGAAGTCATGAAGAATTTGAATTGTTTGAACCCATACTCAATTACTTTGCTAATAAATATAAAAATATTAAAAATACACGTGAAAATAAAAAAATAGAAAAAGAAGAATTTGATTTAATTTTTTTGCAGGGTTCTGATTGGAGAATTGGTAATGCAGTAAAAAATGGCTATTCTTTACAAACTGAAAATAAAACAGGAGTATACGATAACGAAGATGGTTATATATGTTTTACAAATATGCACGATTTAGAAGAATTAGTAAAAAATCCAGAATCCACTATTTTATTTAGTCATGTTCCGGCTAAATTCAATGGTCCTGAAACAGTAGATATAGCTGAATTTTATGAAGTTAAAGAAAATTTTAAAATTGGTAATAAAATATATAGAGTAGGAAGCGTTTTTCCAGAAAATGTAGGATATCATTTTTTAACACAAGGAGCTCCAGTAGAATTCAAAAAGGAAAATAGAGGAAACGAAGAACTTAAAAAAATTTTTGAAGAAATTGGAATCACAAAAAATATCACAGGACATTTTCATGAGTCTGCAGGAAATGCAAACAATTTAAAAAATAAAAAAATAAAACCTAAAAAATACAATTCTGAATTATTTTTAAACGCAAGTTATCTCGAGAAAAGAAAATTGAGTATTGTTTCTATAGATGGTGAATATGTTTCCTACAAACATGAAAAAATATAATCTTTTAATTAGTAAACTTTAAAAACACATAAATTTTCTTTTATTTTGATCAGCCGTTAAAAAAACAAAGCCGTTTTCTAAGTACACCACACTTAAAGTAAGCTTTAAAAAGGCATAATATTTGAAAAATATATCAAAGGTGATTGAATGGGACACCAAATAAACAAACCAAAATATCCAAAAAGAGGAAGTAGGGCATTTGTGCCTAGAGTTAGAGCTAAGAGGATATATCCAAAAATTAAAAATTGGCCTGTGACAAATGAGACAAAGCTTTTGGGTTTTGCAGCATACAAAGCAGGTATGGCTGAAATAATATTTGTTGATAATTCTCCAACTTCTATAACAAAAGGGGAAGAAATTTGTGTCCCTATTACAATTTTAGATGCTCCAAAAATTAAAATTATGGCAATCAGATTCTATAAAAAAGATGATAGAAGATTTAAAAAAGTATTTACCGAAGTTTGGACTGATAAAATTGATAAAGATTTAAAAAGAAAAATTTCATATCCAAAAAAGAAAAAAAATTCTGAAGAAGAATTAAATAATATAAATATAGAAAAAATC
>SLLY01000050.1 GCA_007133845.1 Candidatus Woesearchaeota archaeon | reverse complement strand
GGAGAGCCGACAGCGACCTGATAGTTAGTATTTCGGGGAACACCGGAGGTTATGATACCAGAGAAGCCCGGAGGGGTGGATGCAAAGCCCGGAGGTGATAAGCACCGATGAAGGGCAGGAGGAGCTGAAGGAAGAGCCGACAGAACACTAATCAGGAACAGGAGAGCCATAACTGAACTACCTGAACCGCCCGATAGCAAGGGATGGTTCAAAAACCACTGGATAAAGCAGTGCAAAAAGCTGGGCTGCTGCCTTGATGGCCAGAGTGGAGCAAAAAAATAAAAAAGGGGAGAAAAAAAGATGAGTAAAGTTAAAATTAAGAGAGTTAATATGAAAAGTGGAAAGAAAAAAATTGAAGTTCAGAGCCCTTATAGTGAAGAATTTGTTAATTTTGCTCGCAGTATGAATGGAAGCTGGAATGGCCGGTATAAATCATGGTTTTTTGATGTTAGAGATGAAAAATTAATCAGAGAGAAGTGCCTTGAATTATATGGCACTGACGGAGAAGAAAAGACTGAAACGGTTACAATCAGGATTAATGTAGATGACGCAGAATATGGTCAAAGCCTTACAATCTGTGGCCGGGATGTTGCTTACCGTCCTTCTCGGGATGCTCATGTTAGATTGAATGAGACTATTGTTATTGAGGGAGGTTTTGGCGACAGCGGAGGTAGCCGGAAAAACCCCCGGTTGAACCCTGAGGATGGCACTGTCCTTGAAGCCAGAAATGTCCCAATTAATCTGGCTAAAAAAGCCGTTGAAGAAAACCCGGCGGCTTGTAAAATTGTTGATGAGAACTGGCAGAAAAAACAGTTGATTCAAAGAAAAAAAGAACTTGAAGCAGAACTGGAAAAAATTAACGAAGAACTGAAAAGCCTATAATAGCCCAGCGGGGAGCTTATCCCCGCCAAAATCAAACTAAAAGGAGAGATAAAAATGTTAAAGTTAAGCAATATACAAATAAATGAAATACCTGAAAGCTGTAGAATAAGCTTTCAGGGTTGGGTTAAAAGAGAGAATTTACCTAAAAAAATTGTAGATAAATTAGTTGTTGAAAATGTTAACATTCAAAAAAAACAACCAGAATCTCATATAATAGTTGAGTCAAATTGTGAATGTCATCCCGAACGTTATCCAAATTTAATTATGTATAAATTCGGTGTAGAAAAACCTTATGATGATGATAATGAAGAATATTTTAGACAATATTCTGTGCACTGTCATGATTCTTGTAAAAAGTTTCATGGTGGTTGCACTATTGGAAAAAAACTTATCAAAAGTCATCACGAAAAACTTAGAAAGATGACTATTGGTCATAAAATAGTTCAAAAAATGGAATTTTAAATTTATAAAAGCCCCGTGGGAGGCTTAAATCCGGCAAAAAAATAAAATAAAAGGAGAGATTAATATGTTAAATCTTAAAAAGAGCGAAACAGTAAAAGTATTGATGAGCACAGTAAAGACAATTGGCAATAACAATATAAAATCATTTATTATTAAGTTTAATCCTGACAATATATATGATTGCCAGGATTGGGAAATATTGGCGAGGTCCTTTATTCACAATAAAGGACACATCAAATTTGATGGCGATTATCCTGATAATAGTTTCGAATTATCGATCAAAGGTGACAGTTTTTGTTCTTATGAAAAACTGTCACGGATATTGGATTACAAAGTAGAAATGAAAGAAATACTATATGAAGAACACAAAGAAGACCAAGAAGTCTTCGAAGAACAAATGAAACATTATGAAGAGGAATATAAGTAAAAAAAGCCCAGCGGGAGGCTTAAATCCCGCAAAAAAAACTAAAAGGAGAATGATAAAAAATGAAAAATAAAGATTTTGAAGAACTTTTGAAAAATGAAAAAGATATCTGGGAATTTGCAAAAAAAGCAAGTGAAAAATTTAACGAAAACGTTAGTGTAGAAGTTCTCGGCCATATAGGTTTTGACCCTGATTATATGCTTACATTTTCAGTCAACAAAGTTTTATTGTGTGTTCCCCAGGAAAAAATAAGCTGGTGGATTGGTAAGAATGGAACACGATCAAAAAAAATAATGAAAAAATTTAAAAATTGTCACTCAATAGATACAATTGAAAGAATAAAAGTGACAAATTTTTTAGCTCATCATAAATCATCTCCTTTGCGGGGCAACAGTTATGCAGCTTGTGAAGCGAGAGAATTTTCAATTCTAGAAAGACTTCCTGGTAAAATTTCATTGAATCAAAATTTATCTGAAATTACTAAAAATATAAAAGCTCATTATTTGCCTGATGCACCTTCCCATACTTAAATTAAGCCCAGCGGGAGGCTTAAATCCGGCAAAAAAATAAAAGGAGAGGTAGATTAAATATGAAAAAAACTACATTATACTTCGACGACGAGTTTCACAAAAAACTCAAAAAAAAAGCAGTCGAAGAAGAAACCACAATGACTGCAATAGTAGAGAAATCTGTCAATGAATATTTTAAAAAAAGTGGAGACGAGAATGGACCTTGCTGAACGTTTACTTCGTGAAATTGACAAAGACAACCGGGAAATATTGGGCGAAAATATGAGAAATAAGACAAAAAATAAGCAAAAAGTTAGAGAACAAAAACTTTAAAAAAGTAAAATTTTAGTCCGCGAAAGCGGGCTAATTTTTTTTGTCTAATTTCCCCGGAGTTTTCCCTGAAAAATCCCGGAAAAAAACATAATTTTTTTAATATTTTTTTCATGAAAAAGCAAGAGTGTTGTTGTGACAGGGATTATAGCGACAAATCAATTTGAATTAGTTATAAAAAAGACTTGACAAGTACATGCATGCATGGTATAATTAATTATAATCAAAAAACACAAAGGGGGAATGGCTAGCTAATCATATCTAAACATTAAGCAAAAGGCCTACCGGGAGCCTTAATCCCGGAAAAAATCAAAAGGGGAGTGTTATTAATGAAAATGATTAATAAGTATTGGAAGAACCGGAAAAAAGTGGATTGGCTGAATGATAATTTTCAGTCAAAATCAGACGGCAACTGGGGCAGATATTGGTATATTGAGAAGAATTACCCTGAGCATAATGAAAGGGTTGCATATCTTCCCGAAGAAACACAAGGGCCCAATGGTTTAGAGGTTGATTACGATAAAATAAAAAAAATAAAAAAAAGGAGAGTGCAAAAATGAAAAAGCTTTTTGAAGAACGTTTAACTGGGGAAATTGGTCAGGGCTATAAAGGAAAATACACGATCAAAATTCATGAATTTAATCTAGGGAGAAGAGAAAAAGAATATGAAATTATATGCAACACTAAAGAAGAAGTAATTGAAGAACTTGTAAATCTGAATCCGGGACAATGTACAAATATAGACGTTATCCTGGATAATGGCAAAACTGTCACTGCTTGGTACGGCCAAGGAGACACAGGAAAGGCGGTGACAATATAATGCAATGCACTCGTTGTAAACAAGAATTTGCCGGGAATAAATTGTTTGCTGACACAAAATATTATGACATATGCTCTGAATGCTTAACAAATCAAGAAAAAACAGAAATGTTGAAAATACTGGGAAGATAAATTATCAATAATAACAAAAAGCCCCGCGGGAGGCTTAAATCCCGTAAAATAAAAAAAGGAGAGATAAGAATGTTTAAATTTAAATTAAATCAACAAGTACAATCAATATTACATTCCTGTAAAAATGAATATTTTACAGGAATTGTAACGGAGCAAATAAGAACAAAAAAAGACATAAAATACAGGGTTGCAAGTCCCTGTAAAAACATGGTAATTCGGGAACGATATTTAAGAAGAAAAGACAAACAAGCGAAAATTGGAAAAACTATTATTATTATTAACGAACAACATAGTTTGTTGCCAGAACAAAAAGAGCTTCTAGAAGCTAAATTCGGAAATTGGGAAACAATTAAATCCCCTGCTTTTGGATGGTCGCTTGCAGAAATGCAACAAGTCAATAGAGAAATTCTAAAAGAAATATCCACATCGAAGTATGAAGAAACAGAAAATACTGTTGTATTTGTCAGTCCAGTTCCATATTTGATT
>SLLY01000069.1 GCA_007133845.1 Candidatus Woesearchaeota archaeon | reverse complement strand
TTTTTAAATCTATTTTAAATTCTTTATCAAAGTATATTAAACCATCCTCAATACCCTTTTTTATTATTTGATTAAAATTTATATTTTCTTTCTTTAGAGATTTAAGGGCGGCCATTTTATAATAAGGAATTAAGAATTTTAGAACTTCTTCAAATTTTTTATTTTTCTTTTCCATTAATTTCATCACATTTGTGGCATATTAAGTTTTTGAAATCTCCATGTTCTTCGCAAAAAGATCTTTTACAATGTTTGCAGAATCTAAGTTTTTCTTTTGTTGTATGAAAACCACACTCGCAACGTTTTAATGCAGTGACTCCACTCATCCTAACCGCATTTTTATATTCTTCTCTCTCCTTTCTAATTAATCTTCTTGCTTCTATTTCATAATTTTTCTGCCATTCTGAAACCATTTTGATTACCTAACTCTGCCAACGGGTAAATTTTTAAAAAACCCAAAACCACCAGTTCCTTCTTGAACTGCACCATTAGGATACGCTATCGCTATTTGTTCCCATTTGTTATCTTTTTTTTGTTTTACTGATATTACTTTGTTTTGTTTACCTGCATTTTCTCTAGCTGCTTTTATTGCTCCAGATTTATCCTCAAATGTAATCTCATTTTTATCGGGCAATATTATTTTATAAACCATGATGTTTAGAAATATTTAATAGTTAAAAAGTTTACGTGTATTTAATATATATTTAATATAGGAGGTGTTAATTTGCCAATCAATAAAAAGAAAATAGAGAAAAAAATAATTAATAAAGAGATTAGGAAACAAATGATTACATTCGTAACTGGAGCTTTTAGTTTTATTGCCGCATTGGTTTGGAGAGATACTATAATGGAATTTATGAAACCCATTTTAGATAGAAGAGAAGGTCCATTTGCGATGGTATTAGTAGCTGTTTTAGTTACACTTATTGCTGCAAATATAATTTATTTTATGAATAAAACCATTAAATGATATTTTATAAAATATTATAAACTACAGCATATTATTTTTTATATGAAGTTTATAGACGTAGCAAAATATTTTGATAATATAGAAAAAACAACCAAACGTTTGGAAATGTTTGATATACTTTCTAATTTATTTAAAGAAACACCTAATGAAAATATAGATAAAATTATTTATATCTGTCAAGAACAAATAAAACCTCCCTTTGAAAGTTTAAAGATAGACATGGCTGAAAAAATGCTTCAAAAATCTATTGCAAGAGCAACGGGTGTTTCATTGAAGAAAGTTATTGAACTGTATAAAAATAAAGGAGATTTAGGACTTGTGGCAGAAGAACTCTCAAAAGCTCAAAAATCAAAACTAATTCAACCTGACGAACTTACTTTAATTGACGTTTATGATTCTTTTTTGAAAACTGCAAAATCCTCTGGTGTGGGTTCAGTAGATATAAAAATTTCAATAATAGCTGGAATACTAGGACGTGCAAAACCACTTGAAGCGAAATATATTTGCAGATTTATAATAGGAAAATTAAGGCTCGGTGTGGGAGATCCTACTCTAATGGATTCTCTTTCGAAAGCAAAAATAGGAGACAGAAGTTTAAGAGAAAAGATTGAAAAAGCATATAATCTTTGCTCAGATTTGGGCGAAGTTGCAAAAAAACTTTTTATAGAAGATATAGAATCTCTAGAAAAATTTAAAATAACACCAGGCAAACCGATAAGGATGGCACTTGCGGAAAGACTTTCAACCCCCGAAGAAATAATTGAAAAAATAGGAAAGTGTGCTGTTGAAGGAAAATATGATGGATTTAGATTACAATGTCACAAAATAGGAAAACAAGTTAAAATATTTTCAAGAAACTTAGAAGAAATATCTTATATGTTTCCTGAAATTGTGCATTCTATTAAAAAATATATAAAAAGTGAAAAAGCAATTATTGAGGGCGAAGCTATTGTTTACAATGAAGCTACTGAAGAACTGATGCCTTTTCAAGTAACAATGACTAGAAAGAGAAAATATGAAATAGATAAAAAAAGCAAAGAATTACCTTTGAAACTTTTTATTTTTGATTTACTCTATATCAATGGCAAAGATTATACTGAAAAACCTTTGAGAGAAAGAATAAAATTAATGGAAAAAAATATCGAGTTAGGAAATGGTTTGGAATTAGCTGAAAGAATAATAACTGAAAATCCCGAAGAAGTAGATAGATTTTTTGAAAACGTAATTTCAAGAGGTTTAGAAGGAGTTCTCGCAAAAAGACTTGATGCGGGATATTCTGCAGGTGGAAGAAATTACGATTGGATAAAATTAAAGAGGGGATATAAAGGAGATTTAACAGATACGATTGATGTTGTTATTATAGGTTATATAAAAGGAAGGGGTGCAAGAGCTAAATTTGGTATAGGTGCATTGCTTGCCGGAGTTTATGACAAAAAAGAAGATAGCTTCAAATCTATTGCTAGAATAGGAAGTGGATTTTCAGAAGAAAAATGGCAAGAATTAAAAAGCGAATTGGATAAAATCTCATTAAAACAAAAACCCGCAAGAATCGAATCCGAAATAAAACCTGATGTATGGGTTGAACCAAAATATGTAATTGAAGTTGCAGCAGATGAAATAACAAAAAGTCCAATGCATACAGCAGGAAGAACAGAAAAAGAAAGTGGCTATGCCTTGAGATTTCCAAGAGCTAAAAGTTTTATTAGAGTTGACAAAAAAGCTGAAGACGCAACTTCGGTTGAAGAAATAAAAAAAATGCATAAAATGCAATCGGATGTTTAATTATGAAAATTGCTATAAGTGGAACACATTGTATTGGAAAAACTTCCTTAACATATAGTTTGGCAGGATATTTGAAAGAAAATGGATTTCAAACAATCGTTAATTCTGAAAAAGTTCGTGAATGTCCATTACCGTCAGGAACAAAAGAAAAAAATACAATAGAGGCTGTTTCATGGATACTAGGAAAACAATTTATTGATGAAATAGAATTAGAAAAAAAATATCCTATTGTTATTTGTGATAGATCTGTTCTATGTATTTACGCTTATCTTTTATGGAATTTGGAAAATGAAAAAAATTTTGAAAAATCCCCTTTAATAGATATATCAAAAGAAATTTTTGAAAAATGGATAAAAACATACGATTATATTTTTAAGCTTGAATTAAGTGAACAAACTAAATTAGTAGAAGATGGTTTTAGAAGCACAGAAAAAAAGTGGCAAAAAGAGATAGATGAATTGATTGAAAAGATTATAAAAGAAAACAATATCAAAGTTTACAGGATTCCTTTAATCAAAAATGAAAAAAGAATTCAAAAAATATTAGAAATAATAAAACCTATTTTAGAAAATTAAATTAAAAATGTTTTTAAAAGACATTTAATCTTTATAGTTTATGCCGGGGTCGCATAACCTGGTATCTGCAAATTTTTTTTGTAGACAGGAAATTGCGCTAGCCTGGAAAGCTAGTTTCCGAGAGGATGTGTGGGTTCAAAACAATCTTTTTGCAAGCAAAAAGCTTGACCAAAAAGTTGGGAAATTCCCACCCCCGGCGTTTTTTATTCAAAAACACAAAATTTTTAAACCGCATTTTTATTGTTTAAATATGAGTTCTTATCAAAATAAGAGAATTAGATTTAATGATTTTGCTAAATCTATATACCTCAAAAAAATTGTTAAATGTAAATCAGAAGCATCTAAAATAGCAAATACAGTTATGAATTTTTTTGGATACGAAGATAGAATGATTGACAATCTATTAAATCAAGAAGATAGAAATTTGTTTTATATTCTTGAAGATGAAAATATTTTATTTTCTCAAGAAGAAACATATAGACTTTTAAATGGAAAAAATTGGAGAACTCATTACTGGGTTTTAAATAAAGAAGAAATATTATCAACAATAGATGAAGATAGTAGATTTTGTAATTTAATAAAAAACATGAATGAAAATGATTTAGAAGAATTTAAAGAAATTGTAAAAAGTATTGAAAATGGATGCAATTCTAAGGAAGAATTAGAATATTTTCATGGAGACGACATACAACATTACATTAAAATATTAGAAGATAATAATATTATTGAATCTAATGAAGAAAATTTCATAAGATATGATATAATTAATGAATCAAAATTAAATGCGTTATGTTAATTTATACTAATAAAAATATATAATCTTTTTC
>SLLY01000065.1 GCA_007133845.1 Candidatus Woesearchaeota archaeon | reverse complement strand
TTTAATCATTTAATCCTTTTTTTACTTGGAATTATTATCCCATCTTTTTTTGTTTTAATTTTTATTAGAAAAAAAATTAAATTCGATATAAAATTACCTCACGTTTTTATTATTATTGGATTTTCTATAATGTATCCTATTTTGTATATATTTTTAAGATATATGTTACACAGAATAGGAATTTTAGGTATTTTTGGAATTGTATTACTTATATTTTTTGCTTCATTATTTTTTTATATGGTTATGAAGATAAAACCAAAAATTATTATTTTGTGGCTCATTTTCTTTTTTTCAGTATTTGGAACTTTTTACAGTTTTGCAGGTTTTCTATATTTTTTATTTGCAATTCCAGGATGTTGTATTATGTTGATTAGTGTAGTATATCTATTACGTAAACATTATAAATTAGAATCTATCGTAGGAATTTTTGGTGGTTTTTTAGGATTGTCATTTTTATTTATTTTTTTTGGACAATATAGTATAACATCATTTATAGAAATGATTAAAATGGGTTTTAAAGAACCCGAGTTATATATATTAATATCTTCAATACCTGGAAGTGTTGGAGGATTTATAAGCTTAAAAAAAGAAAAGATAGGCGGATCTTTATTAATTATTTCTGGAGTAATTGCTAGTTTATCTTTAACGATAATTACTCATCCATTTTTTATCTTATATGTAATTATTTTATTATTAGGGGGTGTAAGTTTAACTTTCCCTAGAAGTTAAAATAAATTAAAAAATTTAATTGAAAAAAATCATTCAATTCTTGAAATATTGCTGATATTCTGTTCTTTGCTAACTTCAAATTTGTAATCTGCAGCATTTTTCAATTCTTCTTCATGACTAACTATTATTATCTGAGGAATTGTTTTTATATTTTTCAAAGCTTCTGGAAGGGCTTTTATATCTTCTTTATCAAATCCAGTTGTAGGTTCGTCAAGTATCAAAAGTTCGCTTGGACGTATATCTGATATTTGTGCAGCTATATCTGCCAGAGCGAGTCTGTAAGAAAGAGCCACACTCGTTTTTTCACCACCTGATAAACTGCTTATAGGGACTTCTTCACCATCAGAAGAGAAAGCAATAGGTTCGTAATCGCTTTTAACATCTACGGTATACTCTTCTTCATATTTTCTAATCTCTTCAAACTTCTTTTGGAATTCCTGTCTGAAATCTTCTAAAAATCTTCTTCTTACAACTTCTCTTATATTCCTTATGTCTTCTCTCATTCTTAGAAGCAAATCAATTGTAGATTTCAATTTTTTTATTTTTTCTTTCTTTATTTCTAAATCCAAAATTTGTTTTTTCTTTGATTCGAATTCGTTTTTTTTATCTTCCAACTCCTCAGTTCTTAATGAAATTTCTTTTGAAACTGATTCAATTTTAGATACAATTTCTGTTTCACTTTGTTTTTTTTCTTTTAGTTTTGATTCAATACTTTTTAAATATTCATTATCAAATTTTATTTCTTTAGACTTTAAACTTTCAATTTCTTTTTTATTTTCTTCAAGTCTTTTTTCATACTCTTTTTGTTTTTCATTCATCAAGTTTAATTTATCCCTTAGCTTTTCTTGTTCATTAGCTAATTTTATTTTTGGATTTAATTCTGATACTTTTTCATTACATTTTGATATATTATTTTCTAAATCATT
Organism: Candidatus Woesearchaeota archaeon; assembly: GCA_007133845.1. GTDB lineage: Archaea > Nanobdellota > Nanobdellia > CSSed11-243R1 > CSSed11-243R1 > CSSed11-243R1. Next base: position 13,570 of record SLLY01000065.1, on the reverse strand, counting down.
TTTTTTGTTATCAAATTCATCATTCAAACTTTCTAAATGATTTTCTGTAACTTCCTGTTTGCATACAGGACATTTTCCTTTTCCCAATCGTTTTATTTCTTTAAATTCAGAATCTAGTTCTATTTTTTCTTTTTCCAAAAGTTCAATCATTTTTTCATTTTCTATTTTTTCTTCTTTCAGTTTTTCAAGTTCTGGAACATCACTTTTTATTTTTTCTTTAATTTCTTTAATTTCTTTTTTAGTATTGATTAATTCATTACTTAATTTTTCTTTTTCATCTTTTAAATTTGAAATACTCCCTTGAATTTCATCATACTTTCTACGCTTTTCCAATTCAACAATTCTTTCATTTTCAAGTTCAGAAATATCCGTTTTTATTTTTTCGACATCATCTTTTTTAATCTTTAATTTAGAATTTAATTTTTCAATAACCTCTTTAACCAATTTTATTCTATTTTCTATTTCATCTTTCTCCTTTTTAATTTTATCAAAATTTTCTAAATTCCCTTTTATCTCCACAGCTTCCATTTTAAAATAAGATACAACGTCTTTCATATTTTCCCAAGTTGTTTTATATTTTGAAAGTTGAAGAATTTTATCTAAATACTCCTGCCTTTTTTCAGCACTCATTTCTATAAGAACCCTTATTTCATCCTGTTTGGTATAACTTGTTATTTCAAATATTTCTTTAGCTTTGACACCTTTTGGATAATTCAAAACCTCTAAAATTCTACTGTCTAAATCTCCAGCCCTTCCAATAATTGGAAGCAACCTTTCATTTTTTGTAATGCTCAATTCTGAGGAATCAACACTTATTGTTTTACCTGTTCGTTTTAATCCCCTTTTAATGTTATATGTGTCTCCATCCTGCTCGAATTCCAACTCTACAAAACCTTTCTGCTTATTTCTTCTTAATATATCTTTATTTGAAAGATTTATATCAGAACCAAAAAGAGCGTATTCAATCCCAACAAGAACACTAGATTTTCCAGAACCAGTTCTCCCTGTAAAAACACTTATGCCTTCCTCTAATTTTACTAAACTTTCTTTATGAGATCTAATGTTTTTTAATCTAATCTTTTTTATTTTCAATCAAAACACCCTTAATTTGTTCTATTGCATTATCTTTAGCTGTTTCAGATTCTTTACCTGATACATCTCCAAGAAGATTTATCATATCTCTAGCTAATTTTATTTCATTCTTTTCGTATTTTTGATTTTCAAGATATTCTTTTTCTATTTCCTTTGGAGTTTTTTTATCTCTTCCCACAGAAGGCTTTCCAGGATTTTCTAGATTTCCAATATATATTCTAGTTGTTAAAAAACCATTATCTCTAGCCCAGTTTAAAATTTTATTTCTATCTATCTCAGCTTTAGTTCCCTTTTTTAATGCACCCTTAAGCTTTATTATTAATACAGCGTCTGAAATTGCTTCCCCAATTTTTTTGATACATTTTTCTGCAACATCTTTAGCATCTAAACCATCACAATCTATTTTTCTAACGACATGTTTTCGTGTTTTTAGTTTTATTTTTTCAATAGAATTTGTTTCTGTGTCAACAACACAAAAAAATTTATCATCGTCTTTTTCTATTTCTCTTAAATCATTATATTCAGTAGAACCCGGGTAAACAATGATTCCTTTATCATAATTAGTTTTGAAAAAACCATGCCAATGTCCCCCACCATAATAGTCAAAATTTTTTGGAAGTAAAGATGTAGGTATGTCTGAAAATTTTTCGTTTACATCAGATACAATATGATGAAATGCAAATATTCTATAAGTCCCTTTTTCTGAAGGTTTCAACCTTTTGTATATCTCTTCTATATTAGAACGCTTTCCCAAAACGCCACATAAAAAAACACCCTCAAATAATTCCCCATCGAGAATTATCGTATTCTCCTCATTTTTATAATATTTTTTTTCTGAAAGATTTTTTATTAGATTAAGTTCATGAAGTAAAGTAACCACAGTTTCTCCCACGCCAACATCATGAGAACCCGGAACCAAAAAAACAGGTATTCCATTTCTTTTCAATCTTTCAAGTTGCTTTACTGTAAATACAAGTGTCTTTATTGATGGACGAGCTTTATCGAATAAATCTCCTGTATGGAGAATAAAATTAATTTTGTTTTCAATAGCATAATCAATAACCTGTTTAAAAGAGTTAAAATAATCTTTTTTACGTTCTTCTAGATTTCCATCCTTTCTACCTAAATGTGTGTCGGTTAAATGTATAAATTTCATAGTATTCTCCTTTTACAAAATACAATAAATTAATCAACCCAGTTCTTTTTATTTCTTTTTATTATTTTTTTTGCCTTTATACAAATATCTTTAGGAACACCTGAAAGATTTTTTATTTTATAATTCAGAATTTTTAAGTCAGGATAAAAATAATAATTTGTTATTGCTTCTATAATAGCCTCTTCAAGATACACATCTTTTTTTATTTTTTCAAATTTTTTTGATTTACGTATTAATATGTGAAGTGCCTCATGAAAAATAATGAAAACATTTCTTTTTATTAATTCTAAATTAGCATTAACAAGACTATCCGGTTCTAAAACTACAATATTTTTCATATTAGCAGAACCATTTCGTTTTTTATTAAAGTTCAAAATTATCACAACTGAAATATTAAAAGAATTATTAATTCCAAAATATTCGGTTATTTCTTCAATCCACTCTTTTTTTATAAGCGAAATATGATTCTCCAAAACATTTTTTGTTTTTTTAAGTTCGTCAATTCTAGAAATATAAATTTTATTAAATTCTTCTAATACTTCTTTAGAAATATTAATTTCTTTAGTAATTTCTTCAACACTTTTATTAAAAAAAAATTCTTCAATTTTCTTAGAAGAAATTTTATTCTTCATTTTTATTAATTCATTATTCTTTTTGTAATCTATGAGAAACTTATAATAAGATAGAGATTCACTTATTTCAAATTCGAATTTCATAATATCATCAGTTTATATAAATCAATAATATTTTTATATCCTTAAATATTTATATAATACATGTCATTTGTACTTGCAGTGATTATTGGACTTGGAATACTTTTTTTTCTTAAGGAGTTAATATTAATAGGTCCTCTCGTTGCCGGTTTCATATCAGGGATTATATCAAAAAGCGCAATAGTAGGTGTTTTCGCAGGATTGTCTATTTCTTTATTGGGTGCATTGCTTTTTTATAGAACGCCACTTGGAGCATTAGAGTTCTTTGGGAATACAAGTATTACTGGGTTTGCTATATATGGAGATATAGAACCAATAGGTATTGCTAAAACAATATTTGGAATAACAGGTGTTGCTGCAGCAACAGCAGCTGGTTTCCTAGGCGGATTAATATCTAAATAATTATTCTATGGAAAGAGTTATCTTCTTGTCAGGGTTTTCCACCTTAAAATCTTTTAACACATCTTCAAATAAAAATATCTTTACAGGCATTGGAAAATCAATGAAAGGAGAAGTTATTATAGCCTCTCCTTTATCCAACATCTGTATTTCAATATTCTCATCTCCTATGTTTTGTGCAGCAGAATTTATAACAGCATTTCTATCTGCAGGAGCTGGAAGTCCCAATATAACTTTTGTATTCATTTGAGATAATATTTCCCCTGAAATTAGAGAAGGCATTTGAGTTATCGCACACAAACCAACCTTAAACTTTCTACCTTCTCTCGCTATTCTTTCAAAAATATTTTTACCCTCAGATAAAACCTCTGAGCCAATAACTCTTGGAGCTTCTTCAAATACTACTAACACTTCAGGCATTTTAGAGAATACTTCAGGACTTTTTTGTTTTGCAACTCTATATTTTCTAAAAACTCTATTTAATATAGAAGAAGCAACAATCTTTTCCGTTTCATCACCTATCATTGAAGTGTCTACTATAACAATTTTCCTTTCACTAACTGCATTTTTCACTTTTTTGTAAACGGAAACTCCCGAAGCTTCATCAATAGAAAAAACAAGTCCTTTGCTTCCCTCAAGTTCCAATGCATGTTGAATCTTTCTTTTCAACGTAGCAAAAGTAGCTCTATGTATTTTTTCTCCAAATATTTTCATAAAATTTTCAATGCTTTCAGTTAGCAATTTTTTAATCCATTCATTTTTATATTCTCTAAAAATTAACATCATAGCTTCTTTTTGAGCGCTACTTAAATTTACTATACCAAAAAAATCATCAGGTTCTAATTCGGATGTAGGTATAGCAAGATTTTCCGCTCCAGGTATTTTTTCATATCTTGGAGAAAAATAAACAACGTTGTCTTTTAGAGGATGGTCTCGTAAACCCTTTTCTCCAGAACCTCCATAGTATTCATTGTGTGGGTCAAAAACAACAGAAGCATAATTATCAAGTTTTAAAACACCACTCAAAAAAACTTTTGAAAAATTACTTTTACCTTTACCTGTAGCTGCAACAACAAGCATGTGATGTGAAATCAATTTCTTTGCGGGAAGTGCGAGTTTTATTCCTTCAAAAGATTCTGTTCCAAGTCTTAAATTCCCTATCTCAATTTCTCCTCCCTTGTTTATAAAATCAAACTCTTCTTCATTTATTTTTTTAATATCCATAAAATAATTAGGTAGAGAACGCGCGGGAAATAATTTACCTTCTCTCTTTACTTTTAGAATTTTTGCCTCACACATTTTATAAAATCTATCGTCAGAATCAAAAAGGTTGTAATCCGTATCATGTTCTAAATTTTGCCCAGCTATATCTTCTACAAATTGATTAGATATAAGTGAAGAAATACCTATATTAATTATTTTTAAAAAGAATTTTTCTTTTGTTTTTGTGTCCTCACAAACCACAATATCTCCTACATCCACAGAAGCATTAGATTTTAACCGTATCAATATTTTTTCTCCAATACTTCCACCAATTATTTTACCAATAGTCATTTTCAATCACCTATACATTCTTTTATCCAGAAGTTCGTGCATTATAGCCGCATCTTCATCACTAACTAAAAATTTTCCAAATTTATTATTTTTTAATTTTCTGTTTTCAGTTTTCTTTTCATCATTTCTAATTCTTGCAATTTTATCAACTCTCAACAAAGGATATGGATAACCGATTATCTCAGGATCTTTAGAATAATACGCTACCACACCCAATAAGTATTCTATATTATTTAGATTCTTCACACTTACTTTATAACAAAATCTACTTTTTTCATGAAATTTAACAATATATTCATTTTCAGAAATTTTGTACATCCATTTTTCATTCTTTATACTTTCTTTACTTACATCATTCAAACAACTAAGCAAAGGCCTTCCACTTTTTGAACGAAGTCTACTAGTTTTACAAACAAAAACTATATTATGTTCATTTTTTATTTTCTCAAAAAATCCATCAGCTAGAATTACATCATTACTAGTTATTTTTTCAGACAATTCTTCAATTTTTTTCCACTCTAAATATCTTCTAATTTCATTTTGAACTTCTTCTATTTTACATTTTTTTATTTCATTTTCATTTATTTCTATTTCAGGAAATATCTTTATAACATTTCCAGAATCAGTCTTTTGTGCAAAAACATAATATTCATCCACCTTTTCGCTGCTTGAAACTCTCTTCATATTTTCATAACAAGTTACACCAATTTTTATTTTGGAAATTATGTAACTTCCACAATCGCACAACACCCCACAACCACCATCTACAGCATAAACATTTCCAATCGATTCTACATCTTTGAAAATTTTGAAGTTATCTATTTTAAATTCAAATTCATTTTTAGAATAAACATTTTTTGATATAAATTCCATTATTTTTTGATGTATTTTCATTTTAAAATTCCGATATGGTTTTTTGTTCTTTCTCCCCTTTTATTCTTTGAAAAGTAAGCCAAGTTTTTCTTATATATTTATTGAGCCAATCTTTGTTTTCAAGAGTTTTTTCAACAAATTTCAAAGTTATAGGATCAGAAGGATAACCAGTCCCTATCTCTTCGCCAATATTTTTTTCAATTTTTTTTATTTCTCTATCGCGTGTTACTTTTGCGAGTATTGAAGCAGCTCCAACTTCTAAATGATTTTTGTCTGCAAAATTTTCACACTTTAATTCACAATCGTTTTCTATAAATTTCTTCATATAATTACCAAATCTTTCAGTATTTTTGGTTGGACAATCGATAATCGCAATGTCTGGCTTCAGTTCATTTATTATTTCTGAAAACTTTATCGCTTCTAATTGATTCAAATTTGTATTAACCGAGAACCTTTGATCTATTTCTTTAGAATCTACATTGATTATTTTATAATTTAATGAGATTTTTTTTATTTGAGGGAATAAATTTTCACGAGCATTTTTAGTTAAAAGTTTGGAATCCTTTATTTCCATTTTTTTAAATTTTTTTGAATCTGATTCTTCTATCAGAACACCAGCTATAACCAAAGGTCCTACAACAGAACCCCTTCCCGCTTCATCCAAACCAAGAACTTTCATTTTTATCAACACTTCTTTATTATGTTTTATGAAAAAGAATAGTTCTTTTTAAGTTAATGGATTTTAAGCTAGTGTCGATAAAGTTAAAAAAAGAGATATGTATTCTGTATATATGGGTTTTTCCAAAAAATATACATTATTAATTTTACTTTTAGTAGTTCTTTTTGGGATGCTTATATTATTAAATAGAGCGGGAGAACCACTTGAAGAATATTTAAGACTTCCAAGATGTGAAACAAATGAAGTTGTTGTCACAGAAGATTTAAAATCTGAGATAATATATTATTCGAATCAACACTTAATTCGTGGAGTGGGTGAAGAATATTTTGAAGAACATTATCAATTTCTAAGTATGGACTATGAAACATCTGATTGTATTTTTAATATACGATACATATACAATTATGATAAATTCCATACACCTGCGAGCGTTTCTATAAGAGTTATATCAGAAAAAAATTTAGAAACGGTCGATGTATATGCGTTTTTAATACCAGTGGAGGTAAGAATTGATTCTTCTCGAGCAGAAAGAATTGCAGAATCAAATAATATAGATTATAATTATTATAATCTTGAGGCAGATTTTGAAAGACAAACATTATTATACATATTTTATAAAGAAACATTAGTTGAAGGAAACATCCCAATTTTTGAAATAGATGCACAATCCGGAAAAATAAACCCTATAAGAGAGGCTACTACCACAATAACTATCGTTTAAATTCTGTATGTCCAAATTGAATCAACAAATCAAAATTAGCATTAGGTATGTCACAAGCACCAAAACAACTACCAGCCCATATAAAAACATCGACATTTATCTTATCTGCTATATATGTTGCAAAAGGCTTCAAACCATCTGGTAGTTGAATCAATAAACTTTTTGGTTTATTTTTTTTTATAATATCGTTTATTCTTTTTATTTCAAAATCATAATCTTCGAATTTCATCATATTTATTAAGGAATGATTGTTTAATAAACTTATTATGTTAATAGATTTTGTCAGACAACTTTTATTTGCCGTGCTCGTTGGAGCACTCCCAGGAATTGAAAGAGAACACCTTAGAAAAAAAGTTGAAGACAAAGCAGTTCCCATATTTGGAATACGGACCATCATACTTTTTTCTGTATTAGGCTTTATATCTGCATTCACAGGAAATTTGATGGGTGTATCTAGTATATTTGTACTTGGTATAGTTGCAGTTATAGTAATAACTACAGCTGTTTATTTTTCAAATTTTTGGAGATATAAACATACAGGCGCAACAACATACACAGTTATGTTTATTGTATTTTTCATGGGCTTCTTGGTTGGGCTCGGAGGATATACATTTTTTGTTATGGCTGCCGTTCTTTCGATTGTAACAACACTTCTTTTGGCAGCAAGAAGGGAAATGATAGATTGGTCTAGAAATCTTACAAGTGAGGAGATATTTTCAGCAATAAAATTGGGAATAATCGCAGTCGTTATACTTCCTCTCCTTCCAAATCATTATATAGACCCTTGGAACTTGATTAATCCATTTAGTATATGGTATGTTATTGTTATAATTTCGGGTATATTCTTTTTGTCTTATATATTTATGAAGGAATTTTCACAAAAAGGATTATTTTACTCCAATTTTTTTGCGGGGTTAATAAGCGCAACAGGAACTGTTTTCCAACTTACATGCCTATTCAAAAAGAACAAATCCCTTTTAAAAACAGTTATTTCATGTGTTTTCCTGGCATGCTTCGCGTCATTATTTAGCCATTTAGTTGTTATATTGGTTGTATTTGGTAGTTTTGAGCTAGTGAAATTACTGATTATTCCATATACGCTTTCGATGATATTTTTATTAGGTATATTTTATTATTACTATGTACAATCTAAGCAGGATGTTGTGAAAGAACTTAATTTAGAATCTCCATTCTCGCTAAAATCTGTATTTACTTTTGGTGGGATTTATTTTGTACTTATATTGGTTGGAGGACTGCTAAACTTTTACTTTGGAGATGCTGGTTTGTTACCCGCAGTTGCTGGCGCGAGTCTTTTTTCCTCATCTGCAGTCACAGCGTCACTAGCTAATTTATTACAACAGGGAAACATACAACTCTTCTCCGCTGTGGGGCTTGTAATTGTTTCAGCAGTTGTGTCTCTTTTGGTAAGAATTATTTTAGTTTGGCCTACCAAGAATAAACAGATAATCAAAACAGTTACAGTGGGAACTGTTGCGGCATCATTGGTTTTAATTGTGTCATATTTTTTACAGTTTTATTTTTTTGCGTTTTAATCATATGAATTAGCCAAATTATACTGTTTTCAGCGAAAGTAAATACCAAATATAAAAAAAATTTTTTTAAGATAAACTATTTAAATATGAATTTTTTTAAATTTCCTAGTGATAATTAACTAGGAGTGGTGATTTAAATGGATTCGGATGAAATATTTAAGGTTTTTTTGGTGGTTTCTGTGCTGGCGATTTTCGGCATATTTATTTTAAGCAATGGTATGAATGGATTATTTATAGGAGAGATAGTAGATTATGAAGTAGATAAAATAACTCCTGAAAATTTCCAATATTCTGAAATAAGTCTAAACCAGCCAGTAGAATGGACTGGAATATTTGAAACAGAAAACATAACATATGAGGACTTATTGCAAGAAGTTCCAATTGAGGAAGCTGAAAATATAATTATCACTGATATTGAAACCGAACAAATAATTTTACAGGAAGAAATAGCTCAATCACCACAAGTAAGAGTTTCTTTCCAAACACCAGCTCCCATACAAGAAGAATTTCCTTTAGAAGAAACCGAAACTGGTTGGATAAAAATCACAACAATAAGCTCAAGCTCAACTTTATTATATACAGATATACCTGCATCAATGGAAATACCTGAAATTGAAGAAGAATCTATAAGTTTTTATCACTACATTAATGGATTAAGAAAAGAAATTTCTGAAGTGGACAAATACAATGTTGAATTTTTAGACACGACAGATTCTGGATTAATCAATCAGATTAATTGGATTGTTCCATATCTTTCAGAACAAACCTTTGAAGTTGAATACTATGTATCAATTGTAGAAGAACCGGAAGAAATCATAGAAGAACCGGAAGAAGATATCGAAGATTATGAAGAAATGCTGCTTTTTGCAGAAACAATTACAGAATGTATGAACATAACCGAACCAGGAATTTATATATTAGATAACAATATAGAAAACGGAACACTTGAAGATACGTTTTACTGTATAGGTATTTTTGCAGAAGGAGTAATGTTAGACGGACAAGGATATACGATTGAACATGTATATTTAATTGAACGTTCAATGCCTGATTTCAGAGCATTAACTGTTTCAGACTCCGAATTTAAAACAGGGATTTATATTAATCAAACCACAAATGTAACAATCAGTGATGTAAGTGTATTAAATTACATACGTGGAATAAGTCTTGAAAATGCTTCAGGAGTCAGAATAATATACAATGATATTTCCATGAATGACGTTGGGGTTTTACTTCAAAATTCCAATTATAATGAAATAATTTACAACAATGTTTCAAATAATATGTTTGGAATTGCATTAGAAAATTCAGAAAACAATGAAATAAAACACAATTACGCGAACAATTATGATATGCATGTTGGAGGATCACTAGTCGAACAACAACAAGAAGAAGAAGCAGCAGAATTATTTCCAAGCTCAATACTTTTATTAGAATCTTCAAACAATGAAATAAAACACAATGAAATTTTATACGGAGAAATGGGGATTTCACTTTATGACTCAAATCTTAACACAATTTCTCACAATGAAGCCAATTATAATTATTTGGGAGGAATAGGACTCGAGAATTCATTTGAAAATATTATATCGAATAACACCGCTATAAATAACGAATATGGAGGAATAGGGCTCATTGCTTCATCTGAAAACATTATAGAAAACAACCAAGTTATTGGAAGATTTACTGGAATAGGATTAGCATTGGGTTCATCGGAAAATATCGTAACAAATAATGAAATTTTAGATGCGGAAGAAGGATTCATTATCGCACATATAGACCCTATGCGTTTTTTTATACATGAAATTTTATTAGAGGGATGGGGAGAACCAGAAATTGAGGAAGAACCATCAGATTATAATGTTGTATCAAATAATATAATTTCAAACAGTTCTTATGCAGGAATCCAGATTGCCGGTTCTTCATATAATATAATAACAGAGAATACTATTTCAGAATCAGCTCCAAGAGTATATTTGAATGAAGTACTAACAGCTCAAATGGATATGGGAGGAATTGCAATCGGAATAGGATATTCTTCTTTCAATACCATCTCTGACAATACATTGTTGAATAACACAATAGGGATAGCAATTTTACCTGTTTCAAACAACAACACAATATCAAACAATGTTATTTTTGACAGTCATTTTGCAGACTTTGGTTCAGCTTTACATGGAGGATTAGAGTGGATTGAATCTGCAGAATTTGAAATACAAGAATTACCCGAAATTATAACAGAACAAATGCCAATTTTGGTTGAAGATTTAACAATAGGAAATTCAGAACACAGCACAACAATATCCTTCGAATTCAAATTTATCGCACTTAATTATACTGGACAAGAAGAACGTCCAGACGAATTCCCTGAATATTTCACAGACATAAATCATGATGTGAGTGTAGTTCCAACAGTCCCACAAGATTCTTGGATTGACTTAAAAATTCATTATGAAGAAGCTGATTTAATTAACAATGTAGTTGAAGAAACACTCAAACTTTGGGCATATTTTGAAGAGCCGGATCGAAATGGAGAAGTTCGAGAAGAATCAGGAATACTTATATCAGAAGCATTAGATTGGGAAGTTGAGGAATACAAAAACGGAGAAGAAAGCGGAGAAATTATGTGGTATCATGTGAAAGGTTCAGGAGTAAACACAGGAGAAAACTATGTTTATTCAGGACTTATTAATTTTACAGAAGCATTAATGAGTAAACGTTTAGCAGAAGAAATTGAATTAACTCAATCTATGCTGGATTATATAATTCCTTTAACACCGCTTGGATTGAACACAACAGTAATTGAAGTAAGTGATTGTATGGATTTAGACACTCCTGGAATGACGTATGTCTTAACAAATAATTTAATGGGAACGCAAGGAGAAAATATAGGTGCAGTAGATTACTGTATAGGAATATTTGCAGACGACATAACGCTTGAAGGAAACGGATTTAGTATAGAAGGATATGAATCTTATGGTTCAACTGCGATTGTAGTTGCGGATAAAAATTATTTAGAATATGGTGTACTTGATATGCACACATTACTAAATTTCCAAATTTCGGATGTTGTAATTAAAGATTTGACTGTGCAAGAATATTTTGCAGGAATTGGCATTGTAAATGGAATGAACATAGAATTAACAAATATAAATGCAGTGCATAATTTACACTCAGGTATAACTTTCTTTGGTTCAAACAACAATACTTTAACAAATATAAATGCGAGTTATAACGAAGGATATTTACCAGAACAGGAAAGTAATATTGTTGCATATTTATTTGAAGCACTTCCTCAAGTTGGGGGAGATGAACCAGAAATGAAATTAGGTGGAGCAGGAATATCTATCTTTGGAAGAGATTATTATTTTTTCGAAGCATATGAATTATCCGGATATAATAACATAAACAATGTAATTCTAAATAATAATCAAATTGGATTATACATGGAAGCTACAGTAAATAGCACAATAGAAAATGTTGAAGCAAACAATAATTTGTTTGGAATGCATCTTTCTTTGTCTGGAAACAATATCTTTAGAGATGTAACTACGCTGAACAATACTCTTGTTAATTATTTATCCGCTCCAGAATTTTTTAGTTTTGTAGAACTTGCAGTAGATAATCAACTTGAAGCACGTCCAAAAATATTGCCAAATACAGCCGAAAACTTTGTAATCGGAAATTTCGAACATACAACAACGCTATCATTTGAAGAAAAAAACGTATTAATTAGATACATGGAAGAAGAAGGACGTCCAGAAGAATTACCTGAACATTTCACAGACATAACACATTTTGTAAATGTATTGGAAACAACATTTGGGATGGATGGAGAAGAATCATGGATTGATTTCAAAGTTCATTACGATAACGCAGATTTGATTAATGATGTGTCTGAAGAAACCCTTAAAATGTGGGCAAATTTAGACGAATACGAAGCTGCAGAAATTTCAGTAGATATCTTTGATTGGATAGATTGGATAGATAAGGGATTGGATGAGCAAAGCAATTGGTATTATGTCAAACATTCAGGAGTAAACACAGACGAAAATTATGTCTATTCGGGCAATGTAACTTTTGTTGAAACATCACAAGAATTTTGGTCAGAATCTTTTGAGATTCTTATGGGAATAACATTCGCACCACTTGGATTGAACACAACAGTAATTGAAGTAAGCGAGTGTATGGATTTAGACGCTCCTGGAATGACATACATATTAGCAAATGATTTGTCAGGTACACAAGAAAAAACCGATTATTGTATAGGAATATTTGCAGACGACATAACGTTCGAAGGAAACGGATTCAGCATTGATGAAGCTGAAATAGCCGGAGAAGCTGATGAATCTCTTACTCCACTATCATTTGGAATTATCTTGGCAGACGCTTCTTTTTTAGAAGCAAGAGGGGGACGTGAACTATTCGAAACAACTGCAGAATTATCTAGACTATTAGAACCACAACCAATCTTTAATGTCGAAATAAGAGATTTAACTGTGCGTAATTATCAAACCGGAATATTCATGGGATATGGAACAGACAACGAATTAACAGATATAACTGTGTCTGCAAACGATTTAGGAATACATTTAGGTTACTCTTCATATAATACATTGAAAAATATAAACGCAAATGAAAATTTTTATACAGGAATTGAATTATACAACTCAAAAAATAATGATTTAATAAACATAAATGCGAGCAACATGCTTGACGAAGACGATACTGAAAAAACAGGAATATATATCTATTCTTACGAAGAAGAATCTACAGATAATTACAATTATTTGAACAATATTATTGTTAGTAATAATAATGGTGGAATTG
>SLLY01000021.1 GCA_007133845.1 Candidatus Woesearchaeota archaeon | reverse complement strand
TTATTTTTCTTTGCAATTTCTTTGCGAAGGTCTTTTAAGAGTGCAAATAATACTTTATCACTTGCACTGGTTTTTTGTCCGCCTCTGCCCATTGGGTCATCATCCGGGCTGTCGTAATCATGGTCTTTACTAAGTTTTACTGACTCCGGTGACTCGAGGTATTTTTTCCCTTTTTGAGTTACTTTAAGAAGTCCATAATTTTCAATGTCTTTTTCAAGAAGCCTTTCAACAAGACTTTGCCTAATCACTGCATTCCAAAACTTTTCGTCCTGATCTGCTCCTTTCCCAAAAACCTCAAGATTATTGTGTTTACAGGATTTTATTGCTGTGGTACTTTTTCCCATAAGTATATTAGTTACATGTTTTGAGTTAAATAATTCTTTAATTAAAAGAACTGTTTCTAACAGCAGGCAAATATATTCTTTTCCTTCAAATTTTTCCTTAGGATATAAACAATTATCACATGCCCCGCAGGTGTCATTTGGATAATTTTCTCCGAAGTAGTTGAGTAGCACCTTTCTACGACAAATAGAACTTTCTGCATAGGCAACAGTTTCATATAATAATTGCATGCCTATTTCTTGCTCTGCAACCGGTTTTCCTTTTAAAAACTTTTCAAGCTTTTTTATGTCTTCATACGAATAAAAAGAGATACAGTTTCCTTCTCCGTCATCTCTTCCTGACCGGCCTGTTTCCTGGTAATATCCTTCAAGACTTTTGGGCATATCATAATGAATAACATATCTAACATCAGGTTTATCAATACCCATTCCAAAGGCAATTGTTGCTACAATTACCTCCACATCTTCCATCAAAAATTTATCCTGATTTGCCACTCTTACTGAGTTTTCCAGTCCTGCATGATAGGGTAGGGCTCTTATGCCGTTTACCTGTAGTGTTTCAGCCACCTCTTCAACTTTTTTTCTGCTCAGGCAATAAATAATGCCTGATTTCCCCTGGTTGGCTTTTATATACCTGATAATGTCTTTTACAGAGTTTTCTGACTTTGGTCTTACTTCATAATAAAGGTTTGGCCTGTTGAATGATGAAATAAATAGTGTTGCACTTTGCATTCCAAGGTTCTTTCTGATATCCTGCTGAACTTTTGGAGTAGCAGTTGCAGTAAGAGCAATAATTGGAACAGGTTTTTCAAAAGCATTAATAATTGTTCGCAGTCTGCGATATTCAGGCCTGAAGTCGTGCCCCCATTCAGATATACAATGAGCTTCGTCAACAGCAAAAAATGAGATGTTTATATCTTTAAGAAAAAGAATATTCTCTTCTTTGGTTAATGATTCAGGAGCTACATAAAGCAATTTGGTAACACCTGCCATCAAATCTTGTTTTACCTGTAAAATTTCACTTTTTGTAAGCGAAGAGTTTAGTACATGTGCAATGCCATCAAAGCTGGCAAAGTTTCTTATTGCATCAACCTGGTTTTTCATTAATGCAATTAGCGGTGATACTATTATTGCAGTGCCTTCACTTATAAGTGCAGGCAGCTGATAACACATTGATTTGCCGGCGCCGGTAGGCATTATTACGAATGTATCTTTGCCTTGTAGTAAATTTTGGATTATTATTTCCTGATCACCCTTGAAGTTACTATAACCGAATATTTTTTTTAACAAATCCTTAAGTGAAATGTCACACTTTGTTTCCATTCTCCAACCTTATTAATAAATTCAATACATTTGTAACGTAAATTTAGCATTATTATACATTAGCACAAAATAATATTTATTAATTTTTCTAATATCATTACTATTGTGAAAAGTATTAAAGACATTAAGCAAATAGCTTTAGATACAATAAGATTAGAGGCTGTTGCGATAAGTAATCTTGAAAATTTTATTAACAATGACTTTGCAAGCTCTGTTGAAAAGATTTTTTATTGTAAAGGCAGAGTAGTAATTACAGGTATCGGAAAGAGTGCAATTATTGCTTCGAAAATTGTATCAACTTTAAATTCGACCGGCACACCAGCTATTTTTATGCATGCTGCTGATGCCATTCATGGAGACCTGGGAATAGTTCAGAATGACGATATCGTTATCTGTATTAGTAACAGCGGAAATACACCTGAAATAAAAGTCTTGGTGCCAATGTTGAAGAGTTTAGGGGCTTGCTTAATTGGAATGACAGGAAATTCGAAATCTTTCCTGGCCAGGCAAAGTGATTTTGTTATTAACACAGCTGTTGAGTCTGAAGCAGCACCGGGAAATCCTGCTCCTACTACCAGTACGACTGCTCAATTGGTTATGGGCGATGCTATTGCGGTTTGCCTGCTTCAATGCAGAGGATTCTCGCAGAAAGATTTTGCAAGATACCATCCGGGCGGTTCACTTGGCAAACAGTTATATCTGAAAGCTGAAGACTTGTATGTTGTAAATGAAAAACCTGCTGTTGATATTAATGCAGATATTAAAACTGTTATTATTGAAATATCGGGTAAAAGGTTAGGTTCTACAGCAGTCTTGGATAAGAATAAAATCGTTGGCGTAATTACTGATGGTGATTTAAGGCGTATGTTGGAAAAGGATTTGAATATCGCTACTTTAAAAGCAAAGGATATTATGGGGAAAAATCCTAAAACAATTTCGCCTCATACAATGGCGGTAGACGCATTGCAGATTATGAGATCACATAACATAACACAGCTGCTGGTTGAGGATGGAGGAACTTATGCCGGAATCCTTCATCTGCATGATATATTGCAGGAAGGGATAATTTAGAATAATTGATTTTGATACATGTATATTGCAATAAATGTTTTGTTTTGCAGTTTTTCTTTTTAAAGATATTACAGTTATTTGGCAAAGCATGTAACTTTGTTTTTTTGTTTTAGAACTAATTCAACATAAAACATCCATGACAATAGAGTTTAAATAAGCTGTGAATGACTATTGTGGATGTTCCATGTGACCATTAAAAATCAAATTATTAACTCATGAAGCTTTATACCGAAAACCTTGTCAAAGTTTATAAAAAGAGAGCTGTTGTGAATAAAGCCTCTGTGTCTGTTGACCAAGGTGAAATTGTTGGTTTGCTGGGGCCAAACGGGGCAGGAAAAACAACGACATTCTACATGATAGTTGGGCTGATAAAACCACATGAAGGCAAAATATTTCTAGGTAATGAAGAGATTACTAAGCTGCCAATGTATAAAAGAGCTCAAAAAGGCATTGGTTATCTTGCACAGGAAGCCAGTGTGTTCAGAAATCTCAGTATTGAGGATAACATAAAGGCTGTTTTAGAATTTACTAAAAAAAGCAAGGAGGAACAAAGAGAAAAGCTTGAGGAACTGCTTGATGAGTTTGGGCTTCAACATATTAGAAAAAGCAAAGGTATAACTTTGTCGGGAGGGGAGAGGCGTAGAATTGAAATTGCTCGTTCGCTTGCTGTTGACCCCAAATATATCCTTCTTGATGAACCATTTGCCGGAGTTGATCCAATTGCTGTTGAAGACATTCAGAATATTGTCAGGAAGCTAAAAGAAAAGAATATAGGAGTGTTAATTACTGACCATAATGTTCATGAGACCCTCAGTATCACAGACAGGGCTTACCTGCTGTTTGAAGGAAAAATCCTAAAATCCGGAACAGCCGAAGAACTTGCAATGGATGAGGAGGTAAGACGCGTATATCTGGGAGAAAGCTTTAAGCTTGACAGATAACAAACAAATTTTTTTGATTATAAGCAAATGAGAGCTTTTTAAGATTTGATTAATAGGCAAACAGCCTGAGCAGCGATGCCTTCTTCCCTGCCAATAAATCCTAACTTTTCAGTAGTTGTTGCCTTAATATTAAGCCTGTTTGACTCAACTTGCAGAATACTTGATAAAACACTCTGCATTTCGGGAATGTATTTTGAAATTTTTGGTGATTGCAGGCAAATTGTTGAGTCAATATTTATTATCGACCAGCTATTCTCTTTTAGCAATGCAACAACCCGCTCCAATAAGATTTTACTGTCTATGCCTTTGTAATCTTCATTTGTATCAGGGAAGTGGTAGCCAATATCTCTTAAAGATGCTGCTCCTAATAAAGCATCAATAATTGCATGAATTAATACATCTGCATCCGAATGCCCAACAGCACCTAGTTCAGAATCAACTTTTACACCACCGATTATAAGCACTCTTCCGGCTTCTAAACGGTGTAAGTCATATCCTGATCCAACCCTGATATT
>SLLY01000019.1 GCA_007133845.1 Candidatus Woesearchaeota archaeon | reverse complement strand
TTAAATCTTTTGGTTACAACCATACGCTTTAGATAAGCCCCGGGAGGGATTTGCACCCTCGACCCCTTGCTTACGAGGCAAGTGCTCTAACTTTTCAGATTTTTTGGTTAAGCTTTTTCCAAAAAAGGTTAACTGAGCTACCGAGGCATTTTCTTTTTTGTAAGACTTTTTATTTTTCTGTTTTTTGGAAGTATGCTTTCGAGTTGATTATTTTTTAGTTTTGCTGAACCAATAATATTATCTTCGTATTTTACAATTACATATTGATTTTCATCACATTTTATCTTTTTGGTTGGTTTTATTTTGAAGCCTCTTATGAAATTCCACACATCTTCCACTTCACACACATTCTTTTTTGCTTTTTCCCCTACAAGTTGAGAACCTTCAACACCCAATTTTATATTTTTATCAAATCTTCCTAAATACATTCCAAGAGAACTTATATTAAATTTTTTTAAATCTAATTTGAAAATATTTTTTGAAGATAACCAAATTTCTTTTTTATATTGCTTTTCCATCACTGCAAATTTAGATAATTTTAAATCGGAATTATATATGCTATAAATTTTATTTTCTATCTTTTTTATTTCTTTTTTGTTTAATATTTTCATTTTATCAACTTTGCAATAAAAAATCCAGTTGTATTGTTGTCATGTGGATAAATTCTTACAGCTTTTTCAACTTCATTATCGAATTTTTTATTTTTCCATTGGGTAATGGATTTTCTCGTTTTAAAATTTTTTAATTTTATATCTTTTACTTTCATTCCTAATTCTTGTATTGCGTAATTAACAACATCTTCATTTTCCTCAGGTTCTAACGAACAAGTTGAATATACTATCATACCACTATCTTTTAGCGAATTGTATGCGGATTTAATTAATTGCTTTTGAAGTTCTGAATAATTTTTTGTTGTCTTCTCACTCCATATTTTTGCTGTTTTAGGAGATTTCATAATTATTCCAGTTCCAGTACAGGGTGCATCAAGAAGTATTTTATCAAATTCAATATTTAATTTACCAAAATTTCTACCATCTGTTTTAGCTATCAATGTATTTACAACACCACATCTTTGAATGTTTTCTTGAAGTGAGTATATTCTTTTTTGATTTTTTTCATTTGCAACAATACAACCTTCGTTATTCATTAATTGAGCAATTTGAGTTGTTTTTGAACCTGGTGCGGCAGCCATGTCAAGAATAATTTCATTTTTTGGATTTAATATAATTGGAGGAACCATAGATGCAACTTCTTGTTTGTATATATATCCCAAAAAGTGTTCTAAGCTATTCCCAATCCCATATACGTCATTTTCAAAAATATAACCATCTTCAAAAAATGGAACTTGTTTGAATTTCCAACCTTTTTTATTTAACATCTCAAGAATATCTTTCTTCTTTATTTTTAGAGTATTTATTCGTATTGATTTTGGAATTTTTTGAAACATAGATATCTCTAATTTATTTATATCATCAATTATTATATTCTGTCTATCTAACCAATCTTTTTTTAATTTCATTAAAATAATTATGTATTTTTTATTAATAATCGCTTCTATTTATGAAATGATGAAATTTATATAGTAATAACGATTTTTATATAACAGGGTGATTTATATGTCTATTTTTGAGAGAGTGCTCGAACTTTTTTATGGACCTCTTGATAATTATAAAACCGAACCCAGTAATTTTGAAGATTTACTAAGAATAGAAAAAGAATTTGAAAAAAATAAACTTCTGAAAAAATATACTAATCTATATAAAGAATTTAGACAAACAAAATTAAAATCAGGTCTTGCACCAGATATACCTTTGGAAGAACAATTAAGATATGAAACTTCTAAGGAATATTTAAAAAGAATCTATGGAATAAATGATGAAATAGATGATAAAATAAATGATAAAATAAAAGAAAAATACAATAGAGAAAAAATATTAGTAAAAATTTAAAGTTTTTATTTTTTTAAATGTACTGTGTGTGTTGTGAATGGTATTTCTATTCTGTTCTTTCTAAATTCTTTATAAATTGCTTTTCTTAATTCTTTTCCAACAATGAATTGTTCATTTCTTCCAGATACTTTAAGAAAAATTCTAAATTTTAATCCAGAACTTCCAAATTCAGAAAATCTAATTATTGGTTCTTCTTCTTTTATACATTCGTCCATTTTATCCCTAATTTTTTTAGCTGTTTTATATAATATTTTTTCAACTTTATCTGCATCACTTCCATAAGCAACGTCAACATTCACCTCAGTTCTCATAACACCCTGCGGTAAATTAAAATTAGTTACTATACTATTTCCCATAATTCTATTTGGTATTATTATCTCATTATTGTCAGGATTTATTATTTTGGTACTTCTCCACCCAATATCTAAAACGCTTCCTCTTATTTTTTGATCTATTTCTATATAATCTCCAGGACGAATTGGTCTATCTGCAGTTAAGTACATTCCAGCAAAAAAATTCTCTAAAGTGTCTTTTAATCCAAATGCGATAGCTAAACCTGCAATACCTAAACTCGCTAATAAAGGAGTTATTTCAATGTTTAAAATCCTTAAAATTATAATAATTGCAATAAAAATAATTGCTATTTTAGTTAATTTTTTTAATAAATAAGAAACGCCTTTTCCAATCTTCCTTTTTTTATCCCCATCTAAAATAAAATCAAAAATTTTTATTAAAGCATAAGAAATAATTAATGTCCACGTTATTGCAAAAATATTTTTAAATAAATTTTCATATGCCGCAGTTATTAATTCTGTATGCATGAGACTTATTTGAAGTCCAGCAAAAATTAATGCAAAATATATGGGGTTTTCTAGAGATTTTAGTATATTTGTTTTGATATTTTTATTTTCAAAAATTTTCTTAATCACGTTTTCAAATATTTTGAAGATTGTTCTGCCCACCGTTAATAATCCCATCACTACAATACCTACAAGAATCAAATCCAATATTCTTTCTTCAAGAAATATTATCCAACTCATTATTCTATCACAGTTCCCACGAATTTTCTTTTATTTATGAAGTTATTTAGATTTTTTATGTCTTTGCTCATAACAACAACTTTTATTTTATTTTTTTTACATATTTGCCCAGCAACTGGATCAAAAACATAATGTTTTCCAGCACCTGTTATTTTTTTTCCAAACATTTCTTCAAAGTTTTTCCAATTCATCTCTTTAATGAATTCTGCATTTTTGTATTTGTTAGGGTCTTTTGTGTAAACACCTTCAACATTTGTAAGATTGATTAAAACATCTGCTTTCATTGTTTTTGCTATTAAAGCCGCATCTGTGTCTGTTGTCCAACCCACTTTATATCCACCAGAAACGAGTAATCCTCTCATTCTGCCAATTTTTTCTGGGTGTTGGTTTGAAAATTTCCCGCCTAAAATTTGAGCCATGAGTTTTGAATTTAAGTGTGTTGCAAAAATTCCAAGCTTGTGTGCTTGATCTGTTGTCAATCCCAATTCTTTCTTTTTCCTAGTATAAAGTCTCGCGGTATATCCTCCACCACAGATTATTGAAAATTTATGCTTTTTTTTCAATTTTTTGATTAAATTGGAAAAATCCTTTAAAAATTTTACATCAAGTTCTTTAGGAATAATTATAGAACCTCCAAGCGAAATAACTATTTTCATCAATAAATTAAATTAATTAGTTTTAAAATATCTTTCTATGCAATTATTCTTTCTTCAATTCTGAAATTATTTTGTTTAACTCAATCTTTTTTTCTTTTCCTGTTTTCATATTTTTTAATGTTACTTTATTTTTTTCTAAATCTTTCGGTCCCACGATTATAACTTTTGATATTCCGAGACTATTTGCATATTCTAAATTCTTGCTTATGCTTGTTTCTGTCAAATCTATATCTGATTTAATTCCTGATTTTCTTAATTTATTTACAATTTTTATAGATTCATTTATTTCTTTTATCGGTATTACGAAAACTTCTGCAATGCTTTTATCAAACTTCTCTGTTTCAATTTTTATTGCGTCCATCATTACATCAATGCCAAAAGATATGCCAACAGCAGGAATTTTTTCTTTTGTTCCTGCGAATTTTGAAATCATATTATCCCATCTTCCTCCCGCGGCAATAGAAGATGTTATTTCCGAATTTTCTAAATAAACTTCAAATATAGTTCCAGTATAATAAATAAGTCCTCTTGCTAAATTGGAACAGAATTCATAATTTTTGACATCGAATTTTTTTAATGCTGAAAATAATTCTTTTAATTCGTCAATACCTTTATTTTTTCCAATTTTGGATTCTATAATCTTTAAATCGTTAATTTCAAGTAATTCTAAAATTTTCTCTGCCTTATCTTTCTGTAATTTCTTCTTTGTTAGTTCTTTTATAATTTTTTGCTTGCCTAATTTTTCAAGTTTGTCTATAGAAATTATCACTTGCGTTTTTAATTTTTCAGGAATTTCATAAAATTCTAAAATTTCATTTAAAAGATTTATATTATTTATTTTTATTTTTGTTTTTAAATTGAGTTTTTGAAATACTTCTTGGGCTAACGCTAAAATTTCAGCATCTAAATAAATGTTCTCGCTTCCTATTACATCTACGTCTGCCTGCCAAAATTCTCTATATCTCCCAAGTTTTACAGGTCCATTTCTCCAAACACGTCCTATTTGATACTTTTTGAACGGTTTAGGAATTTGAGGGTTGTTTGCTATAACTCTTGCAAAAGGAAATGTTAATTCATACCTTAAACCCATAATTCTATCCGCTCTATCTTTTAGCGTAAATAACTCTTCTAAAACATCAGTTCCTTCTCCCGCAGAAAATTTTGCCGTGCAAGTATTATACATTTCTAAAGCAGGAGTTTCAATGGGGTTGAATCCATATTTTTCAAATACGTTTTTCAGAGTTGAAACTATCTTATTCCTTAAAATTTTTTCTTCAGGCAAAAAATCCCTTGTACCTTTTGGTGCTTTATACTTCATATAAAATAAGAAATATTTGATATTTATAATTCTACTTGTATACGCCGAACATTCTTAAAATCTTTTGAGAAAACGTTTCTGGTTCAATTGTTCTGTAATCTTCCCCTATCATTCTTGCAGCAAGTCTTTTTATTGCTCTGCTTGCAGGAGAATTAGGATATGCATATACTAATGGTTTTTTTATTGAAATTGCTTTTTTAATACTTTCATCTTCTGGAATCATCCCAATAACAGGAGTTTCAAGAAATTCTTCAACATTTTCTTTAGACATTTCATAACTTTTATTATTAACACGATTTAGAATAACACCCAAAGTTTTTATTCCAATGTCTCTAGCGTGTTCTATCGCTTTCAAACCATCCGTAAGAGCGTGAATTTCTGGATTTGTTATCAATATGAATTCATCTCCAGCTTCCATGGCGTTTTTTGCCTCATTTCCTAATCCTGCCGAACAATCAATCAATCCATATTCTATACTTCCAACCAATTCATTGAATACTTTCGCCATTTTTTTATTATATTTCTGCTTGTTATATTTCATAGATAAACCCGCAGGTATTATTTTTAATCCAGAAGGATGAATGTATATAGACTCTTCAAGTTTTGCATTTCCAGCTAAAACATCTTGTATAGTTATTGGTAATTTAGGCATTCCAAGAATTACTGAAACATTAGGAGTTGTTGTATTTCCATCAACAAGCATGACATCCTTTCCGAATTTATGTAAAGCAGCTGCTAAATTTGTTGATATTGTTGTTTTACCTACTCCTCCTTTACCGCTACAAAGTGTAATTAGCCTTGTCATTACTAATTTATAAGTAATTATAGATTATAAGGTTTTTGATTCATTGTGAATTTCTTTTGTTCAAGCATTTTTTCTTAAAGAAAAATAATTTTGGTTTTTGGTGCAGCTTTTTTTAAAAGTACTCTGGTTTTTGGTGCAGCTTTTTTTAAAAAGGTGCAATGGGTCAGGCCGGATTTGAACCGGCGACTTCATGATTTCTTAAACCTTCCACCAACGCTTTGCACGAAGTGGAAAATGTTGCTTCAGTCATGCGCTCTCCCAGGCTGAGCTACTGACCCATAAAGAAAATTTATAATTTAGTCTTTAAATTCTTTTTGTTGCTTTTTTAACCACTTTTTAAAATCTCTTAATAATTTAGAATAACTTATTTTTTTATTTTGTAATCTTGCCAGTTCATAATATTTATTCATTGATTTGGTTGCGAAATTTAAACCTAATAAATTTGGATTTTTTTTACTTGCTTTTACTATCTCTTCTTTTATTTTAGCTCGAGTTTTTATTGATTTTAATGCTTGACTCATTGACATACCACGTTTTTTAATGATTTCCTTTAAAGCAATACTTTTTTTAAGTTCTTTTTCAGATAAAATAAGTCTGTCCCTTTTTCGATTATAATCAAAAATATTTAGAAATCCCTTTTCGGCATGGGGATCTTCCTTCCAATATTTTAGAACCTCTGTTATACCTACAACTCTACGATTTCTTTTTAATTCCTCTTGTTTTCTTATGGGTGCACAACTTACTATAAAATTTGCCGCTTTAAATGATGTCGAAGGAACATTCAAGTCATTCACAATTCTATCCCAAACATCGTATGCAGAACTGCCATGTATTGTTCCTAGTACTACGTTTCCAGCTGCACCTATTCTCATCGCTTCAAAAAGAGATTTTGCTTCTTCTCCTCTAACTTCTCCTATAATTAATACCGATTCTCCAAGACGTAATGCGCTTCTCAAAGCTTCATCTGCTGTAACTTCATATGCCTCTCTTTGAAGAGTAGATTTTATTTTTAGATGTTGTATATTAAATCCATTATCTCTCAAATCTTCTACAGGTATTTCTGGTGTATCTTCTATGATTATCATTCTATTTTTTTGAGGTATTTCAGCAATTAATGCACCCAAAAAAGATGTTTTTCCACTACCTCTTGGTCCTGTTATCAACATAGATTGCTGTCCATGAACTAAAAAGGAAAGAAGTCCCGCTGCTTCAGGAGTTATCATTTTATTTTTTATGAATTGCTGAAGTGTCCACGGCTTAACTGCGTGCTTTCTAAAAGCAAATCCTGTTCCTGAAAATGTCATAGGTTCTGTAACTCCCGCAATTCTTATTCCAAGTTCACCTATTTTTGCATGAAGAACAGGATAAGATTCATCAAAAGGTCTTCCGGAAATCATTCTAAATCTTGTAGAAAGTTTTTCTATTTCTTCGGGAGATAAGATAATATTCGTTTCACATTCTTCGTAATCTTTGTGATAGACATAAATAGGTTTATCTCCAGGAGAATCTATAAAAACATCTTGTAAATTCGCATCTTTTAAGAATATTTCAATAACTCCATATCCAAAAGAGTATCTCTGCAGAATTTTTAAAAGAGCTTCTTTTTCTTCACCCTTTAAATTTTCATCTATCTCCCCCAAAACTTTTTTACATATTGATTTACTCTGCTTCAAATCAAATTCTTCATTACTCAATCTTTGAAATGCTTTATTTAAAATTTTAAGTTTTTCAGAGCTCACGTTTAATTCTTTTGGTTTTATATAATATACAGGATTAGATTTTTCAGGTGTTTCATATATAGTTATTTCTGAACCATCCAATTCGTAAGATTCTAAAATTTTTGCATCCTCGTCCATTTTTTTAGTGATGTAAGTTACGAAGCCCGGAAGAATCCTATCTTTGAATATCAAATGATACTTTTCATTTTTCGGATGTTTTTTATATTTTTCAACAAGTTTCCACAATTCTGTTTTTTTAAGTCTATTTTTTAATGTTTCAAAATAGTCTTTATCTTTTTTACAAAATTTAGAATTTTTTAGATGTTCTATAGCACCAATTCCATCTTCTTTTGAGATGTAATTGAATATTGCCAATGTTTCAAAATCCTCATCACATAAATCGGGTTCTTCAGGAAGATTGTTAATTACTTCAACATATTCCTTGAAAATTTTAAAAGAATCTACATCTAAAATTTTTCTGTAAGACTTTTTGAATATTACGTTATCTATATAAGGAAAATCAATTATTTTTTTGAATAATTCTCTAAAACATATAGTATCTCCTAAAGAAGCGGTTGTAGCATAATCTTTCCAATCAAATATTAGATAATTCTTTCTGCCAAGTTTAACAATTTTATATTTTGCCATGTACACCCCTTACTTACTAAAAAGTACTAAAGCATTAATAAGACTTTCTACTTTTTAAAAAACATGTCAACT
The DNA here is from genome assembly GCA_007133845.1 of Candidatus Woesearchaeota archaeon. Classification (GTDB taxonomy): domain Archaea; phylum Nanobdellota; class Nanobdellia; order CSSed11-243R1; family CSSed11-243R1; genus CSSed11-243R1. The sequence continues at coordinate 7,213 of SLLY01000019.1, read as the reverse complement.
TTTTTTATTTTTTTATCATAAAATCCAACCTCTTTCGAGATTTTTTTAATTTCGTCATCCTTAAAATTTCGTCTCCCAAGAGCTTTTTTCAAGCCTATTATATAATCCATTTCATTTTTCTGCTTTAGTATCTTTTCTTTAAATTGTTCTGAAAAAAAACCCAATCCCGAAATTACACCTCTCGCAAATATTATACTTATAAAACCGACTAAAAATGAAATTAAATAGGTTATATTTTCCGCATAAAATTCTATCTCGATTATACTGAAAACGATAACAATTATTATCACAAAAAGGATAATTTCAATTAAATAATACCACCATTTTTCGAATGTTCCAAACGCCTTTGTGGATACTGCTTCACCTAAAAAAATTCCAAGAACAAGTGCAAGAGTTGTAATAACCTGAAATATTAAATTCATATTTTCATCACTTCTAATCCATTTTCTTTACACATTTGGATTATTTCTCCCTTTCTATTACATCCTTTAGAGTCGATTATACAATATTTTATTGGTTCAATTGATTTTTCAATCATTTGCATAAAAATTTTTTCATTCAAATTTTTAATTGCGTATTTAGGTATTATATGTCCTAAAGCAAAATCATCCTTTAACAATAAATCTGTAAATTTTTCAGGATAATGTGTTCCTCCAAAAGCAATCGCGTTTTTTTGAAACATCTCATTTTTTTGAATCATTTTTTTAATTGATTTTGCCATGATTAGTGCAATATCTTTATTCATCCAATCTTTTTCTGTTGAACCTATTTCTACAAACATAACGGGTTTTTTGAAGTGCGTGGGTCCGTGATGAGTCGCTTCCAAAACTATTTGATATTTTTGAGAATTATTTATTTGATTCAAATTTTTCATAAAATTCTTTTGAATGCTTGGAAAAGTAAAACCCAGTTCTCCTGGTTTTCCTCCAAATTTTGCGTTGGAAAAATTTCCTGGAAAATGTGAAGTTAAACATGGTTTTCCAGATTCTGATTTATGTTTAGAAAGGAAAATGTAATAATCTGCATCGGGAAGATTTTGAACATAAAGCAAGTCCTCATCAATATAATGAACTTTCAATCCGAGATTTTCACACTGTTTTCCTATATTCATTCCCGCAATATCTTTTTTAGACGCTACAAGTAAAACCATAGTATATAATGTTTCTATAACTTTTTAAATTATAGTGTGGTTTATTTTTTTTATAGCCCCGTAGTGTAGTGGTCAAGCATGCAATTTAGAAAAATATGCTTCAAAAAGCATAAGCTCGAAAGCATAAGTCTCGAAAGCATAAGGCTCTGGACCTTGCGACCGCGGTTCGAATCCACCAAAAAAATCTAAAGGTGACGAAAGTCCGCGCGGGGCTATTCTAAAAACTTTTTAAATTTCAAATGTTTTTATATATGTGGTGGTTAATATGAAATACAAAATTTTAGCAATTTTCGCTTTATTTGTCTTTGTTATGCCTATTATAGCTTTTGCAGATGAAGTTGATGTGAATGAAACAATAAATGAGACAGAAGAACCAGAAGAAATTTTACTGCCTGCGGCAGGAATAACTCCAGATTCTGCTTTTTATGGAATCAAAAGGGCAGTAGAAAGAATACAAATGGCATTTACAAGAGATGAAGTTGCAAGAGCAAACCTTAGAATGCAATTTGCTGAAAGAAGACTTTCTGAAGCAAGAGAAATGGCAGACAGAGAAAAACCTGAGTTTGTTGAAGATTTGATGCAAGAGTATACCAGAGATATTAATCAAACAAGAGAAAGAATTCAGAACAGATATCAAGAATGTGTAGAAAAGGAAGATGAAACTTGTGCAAGATATGCAGATGTAATAGAAACAGTTTCAGAAGCAACAATAAAACACATTGCAGTTTTAGAAGAAATTGAACAGAAAGTTCCAGAACAAGCAAGAGAAGCAATACAACACGCAAGAGAACGTTCAATTCAGGGACATATAAGAACACAGGAAAGGCTTGAAGAAACATTCGAGAACATAGCTGAAAAAGGAGAAGAAGCCCAACAAAGAATCGCGAGACCAGAAATAAGTGACTCGGAATATAATGTATTTTATGTATTGCCGGGAATTAGGATAAGAGAAACGAGAGAGATAGAAGACACGAGTGAAGAAATTACAGACAAAAATGAATAAAATGTAATTTTAGAAGAAATTAAATTATTTTTTCTTTATTTTTTATTTTAAATAATTTTATAACTACATCTGTTTATTTTAAATTATGGAAACTATTACAGGTTTCAAAAAATTTACGAACGCATTTTATGTTTACAAATTTTTCAAAGATTTTGCATTTATCTATGCAGTTTATGTTATTCTTTTTAGATTAAGAGGACTTTCAATTTTTGAGGTTTCTATCTTAATTGCTATATGGAGCGCTTTCATTGTGTTATTTGAAGTTCCAACTGGTGCGCTTGCGGATAAATACAATCGTAAACATATGATGATTATAGGTATGTTGTTTAAAGCGATAGGATTTGGAATTTGGATATTTGCAAACAGTTTTTCGCTTTTTGCATTAGGTTTTCTATTCTGTGCAGTACAGATTACTTTTTGTTCTGGAACTCAAGAAGCGCTTTTGTATGACAATCTGAAAAAGTTCAAAAAGGAAAACCAATACGAAAAAATTTCGGGTAAAGGTCACTTTTATTCTAGCATTGCTATAGGTTCTTCTATGTTTTTAGGAGGTTTTCTCGGAGCTTATAGTTTTACATTAACACTTTTGTTATCTTCTTTTGCTATGGTGATTTCTATAATTCCAATATTCTTTTTCCATGAAGTAAAATATAGAAAAACTTCGACAAAAGAAGTAAAATACATAGATTATATTAAGAATGCTTTCAAGGAGTCTGCATCCAATAAAAAATTACTCAATTTTCTTTTGTATTCCATGGTTATTATAGCAATCGTTATGTCATTGGATGAATTTTCTCAACTTTTTTATGAGTGGGTAGGACTTCCAATCATGTTTTTTGGCGCGGCAGCGCTTGTAATGATGATTTTTGACGCATTTGGTTCTAGATTGGCGTATAAATTTAATAAAAGATATTCAAATCAAAATATGATTTATTTATTATCTATTGTTGCATCAATATTATTAATTTGTTCATTATTTTACAATTCTTTTATAATGCTTATACCATTTTTATTAATATTTTTCTTTATAGCTATATGTAGAGTTCTGGTTGAAAGTGGTATTCAAAAAGAGATTAGAACAGATCAGAGAGCTACAATTATGTCTATAAATTCTCTTTTAGTTCATCTCTCTGCGGTGTTTTTAGCCGTCTTTTTTGGAATTGTATCAGAATTAATGAGTTTGAGATGGGGTTTTGCGGCGTTTGCTTTTATAATATTAGGATTTTCAATTTTTTCAATATTTTGGAATTTAAAAAGGAAATATAAAGAAGCTATTAAGAATAAGCAATAATTGTTTAATATCCTCCAGTGAATCCTTTATTTGTAAAAAAATAATTAGTTTTATAAAGCTTAAAATTATCTTTTTCTTAGGTGATAGTAAATGCCAATAATTAGAAAAAAATTGAGAGAATCTTCTGCTAAGCGAGAAGTTCTTGAAGTTGATAGGATAAAACCAGGAAAATTTAAGAACGATATTTCTATTACTGACGTAAAAGAAATACAACAACAAGTAAGTACAGAACAAAAAGGTGTTATTTTTGAGTATGAGTTTAAAACAGACTTTGCTTTGGAAGAACCACAAGGAAAAAGCTTGGGAAACATCAAGATAATAGGCGAAATTTTTTATGTTGATGCAAATGATGTAGTGGATGAAATATTGAATGGTTGGAAAAACGATAAAAAAGTCAAACCAGAAATAATGAAAAAAGCATTAGATGTTGCTTTTAAAGATGCACAAATAGAAGCATTACATCAAGCTGAAAAGGTTGGTTTACCAAGTCCTGTTCCACTCATGAGACTTAAAGATTCAAAATAGATTAACAACCTTTTTATTCTTTCTTTTTCTTATATTTTTATGAATAAATTAATTATTATAGGGGTTTTTGTTATGGTAACTATTGCAGTTTTTACCATAGGTTGTTTGAGAACTACAGAAGTTGAATGCGAAACGTCTAAGGACTGTGTTCCAGCACAATGTTGCCATCCAACTGATTGTGTTCATATAAGTTTAGCTCCCAATTGCACAGACATTTTTTGTACAGAGGAATGTGTGCCCGGAACTATGGATTGTGGACAGGGTTATTGTGATTGTATAGAGGGAGAATGTTTGGCTATTATAGATTCATTTATCTCATAAATTAGCAAAATTTATGCTTTAAACTGCAAAAAAAGGTTTATTTGACTCTTTTTTTAAATAGATATTTATATAAAGTATAGAGTTTTTATGTATTTACGGGTGTAAAGATGAAACACGTTTGTCCACACTGCAACAAGGAATTTGACACAAAAGACAAAAAAAAATTTAAAGTTAAGAAAAATTACAAAGTTGGAAAGAGAAAACCAATAAAAAGAATGCGAAAGATTTTAGAATTTCTTAAAGAACAAGAGGACTGGACTTGGATACGTAGAATAGCAAAAGGAACTAACATGAATCCATACTCTGTTAGCTATTTATTGGAAAAATACCTAGATAATTTCATAGAAATAGTCGATCCAAAGGACGTATATGAGTCAACAGGGATTAAAATGAAGCTTATTAGATTAAAAAATATAGATATAGATGTAGATAAAGTAATAAAAGATATAAAGATACGAACCAACAGTTAAGGGGCTCATTTTAATGTTTTTTAATTTTAGATAACTCTCACTTCTATTTTTTACCACATTTTGTGATTATAACCCTCACTTTCTGCCTTTATGTCTCACTTTTTCAAGACATTTTTTTAGCATTTTTTCACTATACTTTCTAGATCGACATATAGCTATTTCATAACTCTCACTTTTTTATTTTTCAATATGGAAAATAAATGTGTTATTATATATTATGTATAATAAAAATTAGATGTCTTTTGAATGCATGTGTCGAACTTGTTGACGAATGTGTCGAATGTGTTGACGAATGTGTTGGGTTTGGTGTCGAATGTGTCGAATTTGTTGTCGAATGTGTTGGTGTTGGATGTGTTGAGTGTTGGATGTGTTGGGTTTGTTTAAAAAATAAGAATTTTAAAAAAACGTATATTATAATTTAAATTTAATTTAAAGCGTAAAAAAAGCTTGTTTAAAAGTTCATATAATATGTGTCGAATGTGTTGGATATGTGTTGGATGTGTTGGTGTTGGATGTGTTGGGTTTATGTGTCGAATGTGTCGAACTTGTTGACGAATGTGTCGAATGTGTCGAATGTGTTGGCGAAAAGTTAATAAATAAGTTAAGCTTTAAAATACATATATGAGTATTTTAACTAAGCTTAAGAAGCTTTTGAAGAAAAAAAATGAAGAAAAAGATGAAAAAGAGCAGGTAGAAGAAGAAGAAACAGAAGAAAAGGAAGAGTCTGTGACTTTAAATCTTGAAAATCTTAGGAATGAAAGTGTATTAGATGACACTGAAAACGCTATAAAATCATGGACAGATACTTTAGAAGCCGCTAAACAACACCCTCTTTCACAAGCAAAAATCGTTAATACAAAGATATTAGAAGAATTAAGCTATGTTTTGAATCAAATGAACTTAAAAATGAATAAATTAGAAAAATTAGAAAAATTAGAAAAATTAGAAAAATTAGATAAATTAGACGAAATATTGAGTATTTTGAATGAAACAAAAGAAGAATTAGACGAAAAAGGTGTAAAAAGTGAAAATCTTGAAAAAGCAATTGGAGAAATAGAAAATCTAACAATAAAAGATAAAGAAGTAATATCTTGGATAGAAAAACAAGGTAAAGTTACAGCAAATCAGTTGGCTAAACATCTTGATTTATCTAGATCTACCGCATCTTTTAGATTAAATAGATTGGCTGAAATGGATATATTAAAAAAAGAGGCTTCCGGAAAGAGGATATATTACACAGTCAAAATATAATATATGATTAAAAGTTTTTATCAAAGATTAAAAGTTTTGAAATAAAATTTTGAGGTGAAAATGTGAAAAAAGGACGAATCGATATGGCAATTTTGAATTTTTTTGTATGGGGATTAGGTTTTTTTGTTCAAAGACAATTTAAAAGAGGTTTATTTTGGATGGCTTCATATGCATTAATTTTATCTGGCATTGTCTATGGGATCGTAAGTTATGGTGCATTGATGTATTTATTTTCTCCTTTTGGTAGGATAATTTTAATTGGATTAATTATGGTATCTGGAAGCTTAGCATTCGAAACATATATCATAGATGAATCGGTTCAGGAGTATGATTAAAAGTTTTTATCAAAGATTAAAAGTTTTGAAATCAATTTTGAGGTGAAATTATGGAAATTTCGAAAGAAGATAGATGGAAATTAATTGTTTTTGGCATGGTTTTCGGGTTTTTCATATGGTTCTATCTGAGATTCGTTCTCTAAGACACCAAATTATTATACATATACTAAAATAATCTCTATTAGTGCGTTTAATATATGTTATACGCAATTTGTCCCTCGCTGATTGATAAAAAAACGGAAGCCCCCCAGTCCTACGGACAGATAGTCTCGGCTTCGCCTCGCAGAAAAACTTCTCTTAACCGACCAACGAAAACCACAACGAAATTAAAAATTTCGTCTAACAAAGGTTAAGAGGTTCGTTTCACTCACGCAAATTTTTCTATTTATTTAGGCAGGACGAAAACAACAAAAGATTTATATATGTGTGTAGTTTGTGTGTTATATGTGGTTATCCTTATATAAAGGCATACATTATTTGTATGTATGGACAAGCAAATGATAAAAGGGGTTAGTTTGTTAAAAAATTCGGAATATCGTAAAAAGATTTTAGAGAGTTTGGCAGATGTTAGTTATTTAACTCCTTCTGAAATTTCAGAAAAAACAAAAATTCGCCTAAATCATGTGAGTAACTTTTTAAAAGACCTTAAAGATAATAAATTAGTTATGTGCTTAAATGATGAAGAAAAAAGAGGAAGACTATATAAAATTACAGAATTAGGTAAAAAAGTAATAGGTGAATTAAAATGACTAAAAATTATTGGCTTACTATAACAAATATGGAAAATTGGGCGATTATAAAATCAAATTTAGTTTATGCTTTTAATGAAAACAATAAAAAGAATTTTGAAGAATTAAATAAAGGCGA
>SLLY01000005.1 GCA_007133845.1 Candidatus Woesearchaeota archaeon | reverse complement strand
GATTTTGCCAAAGCAGGATTCCAAGTAAAAATCTTAATAGCTGACATACACGCATTATTGAATAGAAAAGGCGAAGAAGAAAAAATAAAGAAAGATGTTGAAGCATGGAAAAATACTGTCAAATCCATAGGACTTGATGCAGAGGTTGTTATAGGTTCTAATTTTCAATTTAATAAAGAATATGTGTCAGATGTTATGTCTTTAGCTCAAGAAGTTACAATAAATAGAGGACTTAGAAGCATGCAACAAGTTGCAAGAGATATAGAAAATGCTACAATTTCACAATTATGGTATCCATTAATGCAGGTATTAGACATAAAACACATGAATTGTGATGTGGCATACGGAGGACTTGAACAAAGAAAAATTCATATGGTAGGTAGAGATTTAAAAGATTCAACCGGACACAATTTTATAGCAGTCCACACACCATTAATAACTTCACTTAAAGGTCCAGGACAAAAAATGTCAAAATCAATTGAGGGTTCTGGTATATCTGTAACAGATAGTGATGAAATAATTAAAAAAACAATAAAAGATGCATACTGTCCAGAAAAGAAGTCGGAAGATAATCCAATACTTCAAATATCACAATTAATAATCTTTCCAATGCTCGAAAAGCTAAAAATAACACGTCCAGAAAAATTTGGTGGGGATTTGGAATTCGAAGATTATTCTAAACTAGAAGAAGCATACGTGAATGGAGATTTGCATCCACTAGATTTAAAGAATGCAATAACAAATGAATTGATAAAAATCATTTCACCAATACGAAAAAATTTCAATAAATAATTATTCCCAGAACATTCTTGTGCGAATAAAATTTCTTTCAGCTTCGGCTATATCTTTTATTAATTCCTCTTCAGATTTGTTTATGCGAGAAAGAATCCTTTTTGCTGTAGTAGGACCTATACCGTATCCAGCCAAAACAAAAACAACAATTTTCCCTGTAGATATGAACATTTCTGCAGTTTCTTCAAAATTTTTCAAAAGTTGTTTCTCTTCTTTATTTAATTTATTTATGTCTTTGACAAGAACTCTTTTTGCAAGTTCCATATCTTTTGCAGGTATAAAACCGATTAACTTAGATTCACAATTACCACATTTTAAATTTTCAGGAACGCTTTGATATGTATATGTTCCTAAAGGATTTTTACATTTTAAGCAAGAGAACCAAAAACGTCTTTTAAGAAGTCTCTGTTTTATTGTATTATATATTTCATTAACATTTTCATTGGGTTTTACAAGAGAAACACTACTATAGTCCAAACCTTCAGCGCCCAATGGAGAAACTTCATATCCTGAAGATGTTTTTATGCTTATATTTCCATTTTTTATATTTTTCAATAACTCCTTTGTGTTTTCAACGTCAAGTTTTTCTCTAAAAATTTCATTTACCGCTTCTTGATAGAGTGGTGTGTTTTGATACACTTCTATTAATTTTGAAATCATGTAATGTGAGAAATTTGCATCCTTATCTATAGCTCCAAAACGTTTTGCAATCTGATAAAATCTGAAATTGAATATTGTTGCGTTTTTCATAGTTTTCTTTAGTATGTCATCAATCCACTCTGGTTCGATTTCATTTATAGTTTCGATAATGGTGTCTTGCCCAAAAAGTTCCGGTATTTTGAACATTATTCTATATGTGTCGCTTCTAATCCCTACCGTAGAACCTATTTTTGAAGAAATTATAGCACCCATGAATTTAGCAAGCGTCTGATTTACTTTATTACCAAAACAAGAATGAAGAATTACATAATTTTCAAAGGATTCAATAAACATATTTTTGCTAGTCGGAACAACAAAATTTTCCTTTTGCATTTTTAATTCTTTAAATTCGAATTTTTCCCTTAAATCTCCACAAAGCTTTGCAACTTCCATGTAAACAGGTATGAGTTCTCCTTCCCAACTAGGTATGGAACTCTCCGTTCCTCTGCTAGAAACAACTTTGATTATGTTATCTTCTTTTTCAACAACCTTCCAGGGTTCTCCTTTCATTATGAATTCTGCATTTCTTTTAATAAATTGAGCAACAAAACCCTGGTGAAGCACTCCAATCCTTTTATTCAAATCTGCCGCCACAACAATGTAATTTTTTTCGTCAGGTATAGTTGAAAGATTTTTGAAATAATACAATAAACCCTTTCTGGTTCTGTAAAATCCATTTTCATTTTCTTGAATTAGATATATATCCCTGATTATATCAATAACTCCTTCGAGTTCTTTCAATTCCAAAGTTCTATATGGATATGCATTTTTTACAATGTTAAAAATTTCTTTTATTTTAGGAGTTTTATTTTCCTTTTGAAAATCCATACAGATTCCAACTATTTGATGTGCAAGAACGTCATAGGGTTTTTCAGGAATTTTGGGTTTTTCCAACCAACCTTCTTCTGATTTTTTGTATATCGCATATGCTTCCAAATAATCATCGATAGTGCTACATATTATTTTTCCCTTAGAAATTCTTCCAACACCATGCCCGCTTCTCCCAATTCTTTGTATGAGTTTTGTGGCTTGTCTTGGAGAACCATATTGAATAACTAAATCAATACTACCAATATCTATGCCTAGTTCAAGAGAGGAAGTAGATACAATTGCTTTCAATTCATTATTTTTAAATTGATTTTCAACATTTATTCTCACATCTTTTGAAAGAGATGAATGATGAACAGCTATAGGGAATTCAGGAATCCATCTTTTAAATCTAGATGCGAGAGATTCTGCAGTTTCTCTCGTATTTACAAAAATAATGGTTGAACGACTATCTTCCATGAGTTCTCGCATTCTTCTAAGACAATAAGCGACGTTTGGAATTGTATTAAGTTTTCCAGCTAATTTTTTATCTTCCTCATTTGGTTTAGGGTGTTCGACATCTATGTCATATTCTTTTTCTGCACGAGCATCTATTATTTTACATTTTTTATTTGTAAGAAAATTAGATATCTCATTTGGATCTCCTATTGTGGCAGAAATACCAATTCTTTGAAAATCCCCCGCTAATAATTTTAATCTTTCAAGTGCGAGTGTAAGTTGTGTGCCTCTTTTGTTTTCACAGAGTTCGTGAATTTCATCTATTATTACATGATTCACATTTTTTAAGAGCGCTCTTAGTTTTTTACCACTTAAAACAGCTTGGAGTGTTTCGGGTGTTATAACAACAACATCTGCAGGGTCATCAACCTGCGCCTTTCTTTCTTTTTGAGATGTGTCTCCATGCCTCAAATCAACTTCAAGCCCGACAGAACTTGCAAGCTGAACTATTCTATCCCATACATCTCTGTTTAGGCTTTTGAGAGGTGTTATGTATAAAGCTCTAATTCGCTCCTTATTCTTTTCTTTTAAGAGCATATCAAAAATAGGTAAAACTGCCGCCAATGTTTTCCCATGTCCTGTTGGAGCTATGATTAATACGTCTCCTTCATCCATTATTTCAGGTATTGCTAATTTTTGAGGGAGTGTTCCCTCTAAATAACCCTTCTTTTCGAGCCATTTTTTTATTTTTGGATGCAAATTGTCAAATGCCATTTTACCGCTCATTTTTTAAAATTCAAGTTATTTAATATTTTTATGCAAATGCACGAAAAAATAGTTGAAAAAGTTAAACAAAAAACAAAACCTACCAATGCTGAAAGAAAAAAGGTAGATGACATTATAAATTTTTCTAAAGAAAAGATTAGCAACGAAATTTTAAAACAAAAAATAAAAGCAGAAATATTTGTAGGAGGTAGTGTTGCTAAAAATACATGGACTAAGGGACAGCACGACATAGATTTTTTCGTAAGGTTCGAAAAAAAACACAAAAAAATTGGAAATCTGCTTAAAAAAATAGTCGAAAATGTTTTCAAAAATGCAAAAGTTTTGCACGGAAGCAGAGATTATTGCAAAGTGAATTATAAAGGATACGAACTAGAATTTGTACCTGTCTATAACATAAAAAAACCATCTGAAGCAGAAAATAGTATGGATGCATCTCTTTTTCATGTAGAATTTGTAAAAAATAAGCTAAAAGAAAATCCGAAAATCGCTGAAGAAATAAGAGTTTTTAAGGAATTTACGAGAGCGCAAAGAGTTTATGGTGCTGAAACACATATATCTGGGTTATCTGGTTATGTTTCTGAACTTTTGATGATTCATTATAAATCCTTTTTGAATTTTATAAAAGCACCCAACCCTTTTTCAAACTCTTCTTTAATGTTTTTTTCAATTTCTCTATTCGTTACAGAAGTTTTAAATATTTTGATTTCTTTTTCTTTT
>SLLY01000067.1 GCA_007133845.1 Candidatus Woesearchaeota archaeon | reverse complement strand
CTTCCGCAATCACTGTCACTTCTGCTTGTTCAAATTCCGTCGGACTGGGATCGATTGCATACATTTGGGTGTAGCTTTCTGAGAAAAATGAATCTAATCTAAAAAATCCATCTAAGTTTTGGTTTATGTTAAAATTAGGAATAAAAATTTCTTGTATTGGAAGTTCTTCAGGAATTATTTTTACATTGTATAATCCTTCTTTTAATTCTAATTCAAATGTTTGTTCTGGAGAAATATTTATTGAATGTATCTCATCTAAAAGAAGTATATTTTGAAATTTTAGTTCAGCGTTTATTATTTGATTTTGATTGTCGAGAACAGTTGGATTAATTTTTATTTCTTTTCTCCCGAATGCAATTATTTCGGATGCTTCTCCGACTTGTAGTTCAAAATAATCATATCTCCAGTCATGTATTTTTAATGTTATGTCTTGATTGGGTGGTGCTGGATTTTTACTGAAACTGTATGAAACATCTCCATGAATCATGAAACTTTCATTGTTAGTTGAATTGTGGGAAAAAATCACTTCTAGAGAATTATTGAAGAATGTTGAAGATAATATCTCAACATCAAAATTTTCGTCTTTTTGCAATCTTTGATATTCGACAGGTGTGGGTTCTGAGGATATTTCTTCAGAAGGCAATACAAAAAAACCTGTTATCCCTAAATTTGGGATATACATAACTGCAAGAACAATTAAGATGATTAATGGAATTGCGAGAGCTATTCTGTTTATATTTTTTGTTTTTTTCGTTTTAATTTCTTCATGAATTACTCTTAATACAGAAGGATTATTTTGATTTATTTTAAAATAAGTACCAAAATTATCAGATATTGAAATAAGGTAATTATGTTCCAAAAATTTTTTTAGTATGTAGATTGTTTTTTTTGTTTCTTTTCCAGAATTTTTTTGTATTTCTTTAAAAGAATACCATTTATCTAAATCGCTGAAAATCCTAAGAATGTCTAAATATTCTCTTTTTTTAATACTCTACACCCAACTTTGTAAATAATTTTCTATTTAAAGTTTTTTTGATTGACTATTTTTGAATAATTAAAAAATAATCAGTCAGTTTGCTTTTAATATTTTAAAATGAACTAATAACCCAGTTATTCCTGCAATGCTAAGAATTATTGCAAACCAATAAAATTGAGACATATCAAATGTTTCTTTTGGTTCTTCTGATATTTCTAAGATTTCTGTAAATTCATCTTCAGATTCTTCATGTTCTAATTTTTCTAAAATAAAATATGCGACGCCATCTTCTATTCTATTAAAATAAATATTTATTTCGTTTATTCCATCTCCAGATATATCTAAATTCCTATTTTCTCCAACATGCATTAAAAATTGTATTGGATTAGAATGCACACTTATAATAGCATAATCTTTACCAATTTCATCTACACAAAATTCGTGTTCTTTATCTTCAACTACAAATTTAATTGATTCTCCTTCTTTTAATTCCAGTTCGTGTTTGTCTGTAATGCGTTGAAGAATCTCTATTACTAATTCATATTCATATCTTCCTAATTCTAAATATGCATATCCTCCACTTATTCTGTCGAGAAATAAATAAATGTCATTTTGTCCGTTATTATTCACATCGACATTTCTCAAACTTTTTAAGGGTATACTTAAATCAATAGTAGGAGAAGTTACACGTATATCTACTTTATTTGAATAAATTGCTCTTACTGTTATTGTATGTTCAACATCGAACACATTGAATATAATTTTGTCTCCCAATTTTACCCTAGCGTTGAGGGTTTCTTCATCATCTTCCCACTCTATTTTTTGAGTTTCTGGTGTGGGTACTGCTCCAGTTTCTCCATTATCATTTCCATTTGTGTCATCTTTTTCTTTAAATGTCGCAGTTATTTCATAATTTCCCAGCATTTCTACAAAAGTTTCTGAAGTATTTACATCATCTATATTTTCTATATCTCCTACCCATTCTTTAAACTCATATCCAGAATCTTCATCTGCCTCTATTGTTGCATTCGTACCATTTTTATAATAATAAACACCATCTCCTGGAAGTCCTATTATCCCTCCAATTTCTGAACTTATATCCAAATTGAATACATCTTCAGACGCTAAAACAAAATAAGAAGCTTGGCTTGTATTAAAAGTACAAATTCCATCACTATCGATTGTACAATTTTTATTAAAAACTGTTTCATTTTGTTCCCATGAATCCTCTTTTAATAAATGAGATTTAAAAATATCTACAGTCATATTTTCAAAGTCTGTTCCAACTTGTATATCAATCTCAACTGGTTTGCTGAAACTTAAATTAAATTCTTGTATTCCCAACTCTAAAACTCCCATGACACCATAGGAATCGTTAAAATAAACATTTCTAAAACAAATTGTATTTGCAACCATCTCAAAAATAGAAAAATTTCCTCCATCCAATTCAGTGATATTTGTATCTTTAAAAAAAGTGGTGTTAAATTCTGATGTTTCAATGTTCCAATTTTCTAAAACTAAAATACTTGTAGCATTCCAATTATTTTCGAAAATATTCGTACCTTCTAATTCTAAAAAAACATTATGTATGATTTCTGGACCCGAATTTCCGAATTTAACTCTAAGTCTATCTTCTGTAAAATTCATGTGATGTATTGCATTATCTTCAAAATGATTATCTTCAAATAAATCATTTTCAATTATTGTTTCAAAAAATCCAATACCTATTTGATTATTAGTTATATTATTTCCGGAAACTTCCGATATGTTAGAATTGGCGAAAAAAATAGCGGGAGGTCCATCAACATCACAGATATTATTATTGGTTATATTTATTCCATCATAACCGTTATTATTTATCGCGTTTTCGAATGGATCTCCATCCAAATCTGTTATGTTACCCACAAAAATGAATGATTCAATAAAATTGAATCCATTTATCGTTATATTATTTGAAGAAATAATTATTGCCGAATTACCAAATATTGTTTCTTCTACATTCCCAGTGGAATTTAATGTTATGGGTTTGGTAATCAAAATTTCTTCAGTATATAATCCTGTATACACAGTAATAATTCCTGAATCATTTACCCAATTTACTGCTTCTCTTACATTATCAAAATGAGTTCCATTATTTGAAAAACTCGCATTTACCCAAACTTCTTCTGGTAAATCTACATTGAGATTAAATGTTGTGTTTGCAAAACCAATATTTCCGGCGGAATCATTACAATAAATAGTCCAATTGTTTTCTCCTGGGTTGGGATAGATGTTTGTAAAATTTATTCCTGCTTCGACTGGTGTTGAATTTGTGGTACCTCCATCAATTGAATACCAACACATATCAGGATTTGCATCATCCACAGTATAATTTAATTTGTTTAAATATTCTTCATATACTGTGGGAACAGGATAAATTATTTCAACCGTTGGTGGCGTATTGTCTATTGTTACATTTGTGATATTTATTGATGTTACATCGGTTCCATTTCTTGCGGTTGCATTAATATCATAGACACCATCATCAATCTCATTTGTATCTCCTTCACATGTAAAAAAATTGTTGTTCGAATCTGTAGTGTTACATATTTCTATCCAAATAGAACCTGAAGCATTCCAATAATAAAATGTGACATTCTCTGCTCCAATAACTGATGCATTAAAAGTATTTATTCCATTAATAACTCTATTTTGCATAGGATAATTAATAAGTATATCACCTAGGGTTGCAGAAGCTATGCTTATAAATATGATTAAAGAGATTAAAAATATAGATATAAATAAAACATTTTTTCCTAATTTGTTTTTTTTATACATTTTACCACCAATCCATTATTAAAAATAAAGTATTAACATAGATTATATAATCTTTCATATTAAAAATATTTTGTTTATAAAAAATTAAAAAAGAATAAGAGTGGAAAGATATAATCTTTCCAAAATAATGTTTATTTTGTTTTCTTTATTCTTGGTTTTTTATTTTTACTCGATTTCCTATATAAAATTATACCGCCAATAACAAATCCAATTGCTATTAAATATATTAAAATTCTATTTGTATCTATTTCTTTTTCTATTTCATCTATTTCTTCTGGTTCTTCTGGTTCTTCTGGAATTTCTACATCTATATCTTCTGGAACTTCAACGTCAATTACTTTTTCTGCTTCTAATCTTTCTAAATGTAAATATGCAAAACCTGCACTTATTTTTTCTAAATAAACACTTATGTCGTTAAATCCATCTCCTGTTACATCTACTTCTCTTGTTTCTCCGACATACATTCTGAATG
>SLLY01000045.1 GCA_007133845.1 Candidatus Woesearchaeota archaeon | reverse complement strand
TTTTCCTGGGCGAATCCTTATGCTTATGTTGCCGAAGGCAACCGCAAAATAAAAATTCTTGTTAATAATTATCGTCAAGAAATCAAAGAACCGTATTTTTCAGGGAGCGAAGAAGATGAACTTTTTTGTAAGCCTGACTCTTCCCTAAACGATATGGAAATGAAGTTAAAATCAGATATTCGTAAAGAATGGTCGAGGGTACTAAACAAAGTTTTAACCTCATAAACCCTGACCGCCTGTTAAATACTCGATGCGCTTCGCTGCGGCGCTAAAGCGCCTCTACTCCGCGATTATACCCACCCGCCGCCTTTCAAAGTCCACGCGCTCCGGCTTATTACAGCCGTCGCACGTGTCCAACCCGAAGAACGCAGGCTCGGCACTATTACTTGTCTCGCCCTGCTTCAAGAGAATCGCTCGTCCGCCTGATCCACAAATCCGGCTCTTGCGACCTCGCTTAAAGAACCTTCCCTTTTCATCCACCCTTTTGAAAATCCCCGTCTTTTTGTGCTTGTATTAACAGCATCCTTATTATATCATTTCAACAATAACCATTAAATCCCTTTAGAGCACAATACAGCTTTATATCAGAATCGTTGTCAATGAGCTGGAAGAAGAAATGAAAAATTGAAGCCGGAGCGGGAACATTTTCGGGAATTAAAACGTCTAAACACTGAATAAGTAATTAAGGGAGACTTTATGCGCAGGTTGTTATTTGTTTTTCTGATGATGGGGATTTCATTTTCTCCGGTAAAGGGGTCTGACGGGATAATAGATGAGATTATCGTTCAATATAAAAACGGTAATTATCGGCAGGCACTGCAGAGTTTTTATACGCTCGAGGAGAAGGACGCCAGGATTTACTACTTTATGGGCCTTACTTACTACAAGGCGGGCCGGAAGGAAGACGCCCGCAGGAGCTTTCTCTCCACATATTACCTTTCTCCGGATTCAAGATGGGGACGCGCAGCGTATAAGAATTACCGTTACCTTACGGGAAAAAAATTTTATTTTAACGTTCTGGCCGGCCTTTCCTACGACAGCAACGTATCACATTTGCCGGATATACAGGAAAACTCACCCTCCGCGCTTATACTGGACGCCTCCTTTTCGGCAAAAACTAACTTAACGGGATATTCATCGCTGGGCTACATCTACTCAAGGAACCAGTACCTTTCAGGAATTTCACCCAGCGACAGCCATTCTCTTTCTCTGAAAATATTTAAGGGCCCGGCAGAGCTTTCCGGCGGGGCCTCTTACGCCATAGTGGCCGGGGATCCGTTTTATCTTAATACGAGAGGGGAACTGAAACTCTGGTTTTTAAGATTCCGGGCCGTAAACAGAGACTATCTTAACGGCGAATATGACTACCTGCAGGGGTATGAACTTTCCGCCGGAGTCAATAAAAATATTCACGGCATGGAACTGGGTTACAGCTATACTTGCAATGAGGCGGATGATTTAAAGAAAAAATTCAAATACTGGCAACATACAGGAACACCGGAGGACGGGGAATATGACTTTGAAGAAATAGAATCGGATAAGGATTACGCTCTTTCCTATACCTACGATGCCCACAGAATTACTCTGTCCCGCAGATTTTACATTGACGGGAAAAATTCGCTGAAAGCTTACGGAGCGTACGAGATGCGGACTTATACCGGAGACAATTACTGGTACCGCGATTACTGGATAGAGGGTTCTGACGGAGCGTATTACTGGGACGATAAAGAGAGCGAGTGGGTTGAAAGCGATGAGCCCGCCCCCGGCATAAGACAGGAGGAGTCTCAAAGAAAAGAGAGCCGGATAACGACCGGATTTACACTGACTAATAAAATTGACAGAAATACCTCGCTGGATCTTTTTCTTGAGTACACGCTAAACAGGTCCAATATTGAGGACATAGCCTCTTTTAACTACAACTGGTCTAAGGCCGTGCTGGGGGCAAGGATAAATTATGGATTTTAACGAAAAAGATATAATTAAAGACGCACAGTCAGGCAACAGAGAAAGCTTCGGAAAAATAGTTGATAAATACAAGGACAAGATATACGGGATTTCCCTGGCCCTGACAAAAGATAAACTTGAGGCTGAGGAAATAGCTCAGCAGGTGTTTATAAAACTCTTTAAAAATATCGGGAAATTCAATTACAGGTCTTCATTTTCCACCTGGCTTTACCGCCTCGCGCATAATACATTTTATGATTACACGAGAAAAACCAACCGCCGTTCTTCAAGAGCGATCCCCATTGAAAAAACACACGGGTTAGATGTCGGGGATAACCCGTATGAAAAACTAAACCGGAATGAGATCAGGAGAATAGTTTTCGATGCCCTTGGCGAAATACCGCACGAATTCAGCCTGGCGGTGATATACTATGATATTGACGGCAGGAGTTACGAAGAGATTTCTCAGATAATTGAAAAACCTATGGGAACGGTGAAATCCCGTATTTACAGGGGACGGGAACTTTTGCGGGAAAAACTCGGGAACATTTTCGGTTTTGAGAACGTCTAAATAGCGGAGAAGAAAAAAATGAACTGCAAAGAAACAAAAGAAAAAATATGGCGGGTTTTCGACCGGGAGGCTTCCGTCAGTGAGAAAACGGCTGTCAGAGAGCATGTAGAGGGCTGCAAAAGCTGTTTGCGGTTATACAGACAGGCAGAGTCTATTCTTTCAACTGTGCGCAGTTTTGAAAAGGCTCAGGCCCCGGAGAACTTCACTGAGCGGCTTATGAACAGGATCGCTCAGACATACGGTTATCCTGAAGATAGAAAAAAAAGAGCAGGGAGGCTGCAGATGGCAAAGTACGGTGTATCGTTTGCGGTAGGCGTAGCGGCGGTTTTACTTGTTTTGGTTTTTCGGTCTCCGCAGAAAGAGGCCCCGGTTGCTTTTTTTTCGCCTTCACAGCAGGCCAGCCTGGCCGGGTATGAAAGGACATCTTCTTTTTACAGCGGAAAGGAAGGGTATGTCCGAATAAATCTTAACAGCCGCGCCGAGCTTGAAAATGTTTCCGTAGAAATAAATCTTCCCGAAGGCCTGGTGCTGGCCACAGGGGAGAAATACGCTTCGTGGCGGGGCAATTTAATGGAAGGAAGAAACGTTATACTGTTAAGGGTGCGGGGAGCATCCGGAGGAGAATGGGAAATCAGCGGCACATTAAGAAAAGACGGTCAGGAGACGAACTTTACGAGGAAAGTAAATATCATATAAGGAGGTGATGGAGATGAAGAAGTTTAGGAAAGTTATCTGTGCAGCAGTAGTAAGCGGACTTCTGGCAGTTCCCGCGCTGGTCAGGGCGGAGTTGCCGGTAGAGATTGATGTCGAACTGCTCTCGGCAAGGATGACGGTGGAAGAGGCCAAAGATATACTCAGGGGAGACCTCAAGGCGTCTGAGACCGCGCTGGAAAGCCGGGACGGGCAGAAAGCTCTGGAGGTTCTTGATAAACTGGCCGCCGAAGGCGTGCCGGTAGGCAAGGCTTACGAAGTTGTAAGCGAAGCGGTCAAAGAAGGCGGCAACGTTGAGGAAGCGGCTTCCGAGAGAAATATAGGTCGCCTGAAAAGAGAAGCCGCAGCAGAGGAAGTTGCAGACGAAGCCGAAACCAGGGGCCGCAAGGCCGAGGATGTGGCGGCGGCAGTGGAAGTGCTTGACGGGCTTATAGCCGAAGGCATACCCGTGGAAAAAGCGAGGGACGTTGTAAAAGAAGCCATAAGCGAAGACCGCAGCGCCGAAGAGCTCAGGAGTATGCTTGCGGGAGAGAGAATTGAACGGGCCAGGGAACGCGCCCGCGAGGCAAAACCGGATACCGATGCCATGGGCGAAAGACAGCGCCAGAGAGAGAGAGGAAAAATGGACGAAGGCATCCGGGACAGGATTGAAAGGGGAAGACCTGATATAGGTCGCTGAGATACTTCAGCACAAAACACCCTGAAAAAGGAGCGGCGCCAAGCCGGCGGCGCTGCTTCTTTTTATAATCTGTTGTAACTTACATTTTTTATCCCCACCGGATTCAATTTTTATTTTTTTCTTCCAGTTCATCGACCACGATTCGGATATAAAGCTGTATTGTGTTTTAAAGGGATTTAATGGTTATTATTGAAATGATATAATAAGGATGCTGTTAATACAAGCACAAAAAGACGGGGATTTTCAAAAAGGGTGGACGAAAAAGGAAGGTTCTTTAAGCGAGGTCGCAAGAGCCGGATTTGTGGCTCAAGCGGACGAGCGATTATCTTGAAGCAGTGCGAGGCAAGTAATAGTGCCGAGCCTGCGTTCTTCGGGTTGGACACGTGCGACGGCGTAATAGGCCGGAGCGCGTGGGGTTTAAAAGGAGACGGGGGGG